>DASPWC010000134.1:0-4297 GCA_035622055.1 Xanthobacteraceae bacterium
GTTGGTCGGAGTGGCAGGATTTGAACCTGCGACCCCCTCGTCCCGAACGAGGTGCTCTACCAGGCTGAGCCACACTCCGACTGACAGGGCGGCTTATACAATCGCGATTTTGCCCCCGCAAGCCGCCCCATTTTTTGCGCATCCCGCCGTGTATGCCGGGTTCGCGCCCGTGTTATTTAAAGCGCGATCGGTTCTGGTTCAATCAGGCTCCGGGCGACGAAGCAACGATGACGGCCCCATTGACGACGCGCGTGCTGCGGGCGGATGCCGAGGCGATCGCGGAAGCGGCTCGCGTTCTTCACGCCGGCGGCCTCGTCGCCTTTCCGACCGAGACGGTCTACGGGCTCGGCGCCGACGCAGGGAACGGCGAAGCGGTGGCGCGGCTCTACGCCGCGAAAGGAAGGCCCAGCTTCAATCCCCTGATCGCGCATGTCGCCGACCCTTCCGCGGCGCGAAAGCTCGCCGAGTTCGATGCCGCTGCGGAGCGGCTGGCGGCGGCATTCTGGCCGGGGCCGCTGACATTGGTTCTGCCCAAATCCGCGCCCTGCCCGGTCGCGGATTTGGCCACCGCCGGTCTCGACAGTATCGCGCTGCGGGTGCCCACCCATCGCGTCGCGCAAGACATTCTCCGCAGCTTCAAGGGGGCGCTCGTGGCGCCGTCCGCCAACCGCTCCGGCCATGTGTCGCCAACGACGGCCGCGCACGTGCTCGCCGATCTCGGCGGCCGGATCGACCTCATTATCGATGGCGGCCCGACGCAGCTCGGAATCGAGTCCACCATCGTGGCTTGCCTCGGCGGCTCGCCGGCGCTGCTACGGCCCGGCGGGGTGTCGAGGCAGGCGATCGAGCATGTCTTGCAGCAGAAGCTTCGCGAAGCGCCCAAGACCGGCGCCGCAACCGATGCGCCGCGCGCACCGGGCATGCTGGCGTCGCACTATGCGCCACGCACGCCGTTGCGGCTCGATGTCAGACGCGTTGAACCGGACGAAGCCCTGCTGGCGTTTGGGCCTACCCTCGCCGAGGGCGCGGAACGGGCGGCGAAAGTGCTAAACCTCTCCGTGCTTAGTGATTTGGGCCAAGCGGCGGCGAACCTATTCTCACATTTGCGCGCGCTCGACACGGCCGGCGCGAGCGCAATCGCGGCGATGCCGATCCCCCATGAAGGCCTCGGCGAGGCGATCAACGACCGCCTGCGGCGCGCAGCCGCGCCACGCTGACGCCAGGGTTTGACGCAATAACTTGGCGCAACCACTTGGTTGCGAAGCCTGGCGCAAAGCTCGGCGCAAAGCGCGGCGAGAGTGTGCGCTTGCCTCGGGGCCGGCCGGCTGCCATTTTTCACAAAACGCAACCGCAGAGAATGCCATGCTCGACCGGCCGAAGAACAAACCAGGCAAGACAATCAGTGCCGACGTGTTGGCGCGCTTCACCGCCATCGTCGGCGAGAAATACGCCATCACCGATCCGCAGCTCAAAGCGCCCTACCTCGTCGAAGCGCGCGACCTTTTCAAGGGGAATTCGCCAATGGTGCTGCGACCGGGAACGGTCGCCGAGGTCTGCGCGATTCTTAAGCTCGCCAGCCAGACGGTGACCCCAATCGTGCCGCAAGGCGGCAATACCGGGCTTGTCGGAGGCCAGATTCCGCAGCACAATGAGATCGTGCTTTCACTCAACCGGCTCGATCGCATCCGCGAGATCGACCCGACCTCTTACACGATCACCTGCGAGGCCGGCGTTACTTTGCAGCGCGCGCGTCAGGCCGCCGCCGAAGTGGACCGGCTCTATCCGCAGCTGCTTCCCTCGGAAGGCAGCTGCACGATCGGCGGCAATCTCTCGACCAATGCCGGCGGCACCACGGCGATTGCGCACGGCATCGCGCGTTCGCATGCGCTGGGCATCGAAGTCGCTCTGGCCGATGGGCGGCTTCTCAACAATCTCAACAAGCTGAAAAAGGACAATACCGGCTACGATCTGAAAAACCTGTTCATCGGCGCCGAAGGCACGCTCGGCGTCATCACCGCGGCCGTGCTTCGGCTCGTGCCGCGGCCGCGCTCGGTCGAAACCGCCTTCGCCGGCGTTGCTTCCGCGGACGCCGCGCTCGAACTTCTCGGCATCGCGCAAGAGCGCACTGGCGGCGACGTCACGAGCTTCGAGATCATGACGCGGGAGGGGATCGAGATCGTTCTGCGTTACGGGCAACGCTGCCGCGATCCGCTTACTTCGTCGCACGCCTGGTACGTGCTCATGGAGCTTTCTTCACAGCAGCGCGACGGCCTGCGCGGGCTCCTCGAAGACGTGCTGGCGGAAGGCATGGAGCGCGGCCTCGTCGCCGACGCGGCCATCGCCGGCAGTCTCGAACAGTCGCAGGCGTTCTGGCGCGTGCGTGAAATCTTCGGCGAGGTCCAGCGTCATGCCGGCGGCTCGATCAAGCACGACATTTCGGTGCCGGTCGCCGCGGTGCCGGCCTTCATCAAGGAGGCGAATGCCGCCGTGACCGCGCTCATTCCCGGCGCGCGGCCGCTGCCGTTCGGCCATCTCGGCGACGGCAACATTCACTATAACGTCATCCAGCCTGCCGATGCCGACAAGGACGCATTCCTCAAACGCTGGGACGAGGTGAATGCCGTAGTCTTCGCCGTGGTGAAGAAATTCGGCGGATCGATTTCGGCCGAGCATGGCATCGGCGTGATGAAGCGCGATCTGCTGCCCAGCGTGAAAGATCCCGTCGCGATGGATTTAATGCGCAACCTCAAGCGCATGCTCGACCCGAAGGGAATTCTCAACCCCGGCAAGGTGCTTTAGGGCTACGCTCGGCGACATAAGGATTCCGCCCATTCCCGCGCAAGCGGGAATCCAGACGGTGGCATCGACTCCCGGTGAATTACTGGGTTCCCGCTTTCGCCGGGACGAGCGGAAAGTTGCGGTCGAGGTTCGTTCTCCAACAGGGTCAGCCGGAACAGGCATGGAACAGCAAACGCAAACGTCGCAAGACCTCCTCTACGAAACGCGCGACGGCATCGGCCGGGTCACGTTCAATCGCCCGCAGGCGCGCAACGCGCTTACTTTTGCGATGTACGAGCGGCTTGCCGAAATCTGCGACAAAGCCAATCGCGATCGCTCGGTTAAAGTTCTGGTCTTGCAGGGCTCAGGGGATAAGGCGTTCGCATCGGGCACCGACATCAATCAGTTCCGCGCCTTCACCACGCCGCAGCACGCGCTCGAATACGAATCGCGCATCGACCGGGTGCTTACTCAGCTCGA
The DNA here is from genome assembly GCA_035622055.1 of Xanthobacteraceae bacterium. GTDB lineage: Bacteria > Pseudomonadota > Alphaproteobacteria > Rhizobiales > Xanthobacteraceae > BOG-931. The sequence continues at coordinate 3,259 of DASPWC010000134.1, forward strand.
GCAGTGCCGGGTGCCGACGATCGCCGCCATCGCCGGCGCGTGCACGGGCGGCGGCGCTGGCATCGCTGCGTGCTGCGATCTGCGGATCGGCACCAAGACCACCAAGATCGGATTTCCGATCGCGCGCACCCTTGGTAATTGCCTGTCGATGTCGAATATCAGCCGGCTGACTGCCTTGATCGGACCGGCGCGCGTGAAGGACCTCATTTTCACCGCGCGGCTGGTGGGCGCAGAGGAAGCGGCAGGTCTTGGGCTACTCAACGAAGTCGTCGAAGATCTCGCCGCGCTGCAGAAGCGCGCCGACGCGCTCGCAACGCTGATCGCCGGCCATGCGCCGCTGACGCTCAATGCCACCAAGCAGGCGCTGGTTCGCTTGCAGCGGCGCCTCTCACGCGAGGAAGGCGAGGACCTCATCCTCATGTGCTACATGAGCCGCGATTTCCGCGAGGGCTTGGACGCGTTTCTCAACAAGCGCCAGCCGCGTTGGAAGGGCGAGTAGCGAGCCGCGCGGCGGCAGGTTCGCCTTCTCGCTTGCTCGTCCCGTCATTGGATCTGCGGAATCTTGGCGTTGGCGACGAGCTCTTTGAAGAAGGGCACGTTCTTGGCGATCCGCTCCTTGACAGCGTCGGGACCGCCGCCAATCGGCAGATAGCCGAGCTGGCGCACGCGATCCTTCACGGCGTCCTGCGCGAGGACGGCAAGCGCCGCCTCGATCAAGCGTTCGACGATATCGGGCGACGTCGCCGCCGGAGCGAACAGAAAATGCTCGGTATTCAATGCCACGTCCGGAAAGCCTTGTTCGTCGAGCGTCGGCACGTCGGGAAGGCCGGGCCACCGTTCTTTCGTCGTGATGGCCAATCCGCGCATGACGCCGGACTGCACCTGCGCTTGCGCACCGGGCAGTGCCGTCGACAACAGGTCCACCGTTCCAGTCAAAAGCGCCTGCGTTGCCGGACCGCCGCCGTTGTAGGCGACGTTGGTGATCTGGACGCCGGCTTTTAGCTTGAAAAGCTCCATCATCAGTTGCGGCGTCGTGCCG
>DASPWC010000135.1:0-8337 GCA_035622055.1 Xanthobacteraceae bacterium
CCGCTCGCGGCGACGAGCCGATCAAGATCGGGATGGTCAATCCGCTGACCGGCGTGTTGTCGGCCTTGGCGCAAAGCGAGGTCGATGGGGCGAAATACGCCGAAGCTGAAATCAACAAACAAGGCGGAATCCTCGGCCGCCAGGTTCAGCTGCTTGTGGAGGACTCGGCCAATGATGTCGGCACCGGCGTGCAAAAGACGCGCAAACTGATCGACCGCGACAACGTCAATGTGATTTTAGGGGACGTGAACTCCGGCATCGCTTACGCGATGTCGCAGGTGACGAACGAGAAGAAAGTCTTCCACATCGTGCCGGGCGGACATACCGATCCGATCACTGGCACCAATTGCAAATGGAACGTATTCCGCGTCTGCAACACGACGTCGATGGAGGCCAACGCAGTCACGCCGGAATTGGTCAAGCGGTTCGGCAAGAAATGGTTCTTCATCACGCCGGATTATGCCTACGGCCACACCTTGCAGGACGCTTTCGTAAAAGCGTTGGCCAAAGCCGGCGGCAGCTATGACGGTGACATGCTGCCGATCAACAACACGGATTTCTCCGCGACGCTGATCAAGGCCAAGGCGTACAAGCCGAACGTGCTCCTCAACAATATGGGCGGCCTGACGCAGATCAATTGCATGAAGCAATTCACCCAATTTGGCATGCAGAAGGAGATGACGCTTGGCGGCGGCTTGTTCGAGCTGGAGAGCGTCAAAGGTTGCCCGCCGGAAGCGCAGACCGGCTGGTGGGACATGGAATGGTGGTGGAATCAGCCCAATGTTCCCGAAGTCGTGAAATTCGTCGCTGATTATCGCGCGGCGGCCAATAAGACGCCGTCGGCGCGCGATTGGTTCGGTTACGCGTCGATGCATTCGGTGCGGCTCGCCGCCGAAAAAGCCAAGTCGCTCGACGGCCCCAAGCTTGCGCTCGCGCTCGAAGATCTGGAGCTGCCGCCGGACGTCGCTTTGCAGCCCGGCCCCGTGCGTTATCGGGCCGGCGATCACGAACTAATGCCGAACCTGTTCGTCGGCGAGGTACATCCGCCAAAATCGGGGACCGACAACATCTTTACGGTCGCCGCCCTGGTGCCCGGCGAGCAGGCGGCCGGTTCGGTTGCCGACACCGGCTGCAAGATGGTGCAGCCAACTTGACCCGCCATTCGGGGGAAATCGATTTTTGGGTCGCTGCAATGAAAGAAGCGGCGAAGTAGTCCACGGCCTCACGGGATTGCTACGCTTTGCTTGACTGACGCGCGGGGTGGAGAACGGCAAATGGCGCAAGTCATATTGTTCAACGTCACCAACGGGCTGATCATTGGTGCGTTTTATGTGCTCATGGCGCTCGGCCTTTCGCTCATTCTCAATCTAAGCAACGTGATCAACTTCGCGCACGGCAATTTTCTGGCGCTGGGCGGCTATCTCGCGTTCACACTATCGCCCACGCTGGGATATTGGGGCGCGCTTTTGATCTCGCCGCTGCTCACGGGATTGCTCGGCGTCGCGGTCGAGCGGCTGATGATCCGCAGGATCTACAATCGTGACCCGGTCTATAGTCTATTGCTGACTTTCGGGCTTGCTTTCGTGCTGCAAGATGCGGCGCGATACATCTGGGGGCCGAACGGTTTGCCGATGGGCCTCCCGGCCGTCTTGGCGCAGCCGATTACGTCAACGCTGTTCTTTATCACGTGGTACCGGGTCTTCATGGTGGCGATCGTCATCGTGACGGTCATCGGCTTGTTTGCGTTCCTGCGCTACACGCGCGTGGGTCTGCGCATTCGCGCCGGGACGTTCGATCTGGAAACGGTGTCGACGCTCGGTGTCAACGTGCGCCAGCTGCGGACCTTCAATTTCGCCCTCGGCTGTCTTTTGGCGGGACTAAGCGGCGTTCTCGCGGCCGGGCAAATCGGCCTCAATCCCAATATGGGCGACGATCTTTTGATGCCGAGTTTCATCGCCATCATTGTCGGCGGCGTCGGCAGCTTGATCGGCACTTTGTTCGGCGGATTGTTGATCGGAATGGCGGCGGCCTTGACCACGGTCGTCTATCCCGCCGCTAGCGAGGCGGTGATCTACGCCATTCTGATGGCGGTGCTGCTCATCCGCCCGCGTGGACTCATCGGCGAAGAAGGGATGATGTCATGACCACCGCCGCGGTCGCCGCGAGCGAAGGCCGCACGATAAGCCGGCGCGGCCTGGTGTTGGTCGCGATATGGACGGCGTTGCTTACCGTGCCGCTCTGGCTGCCGCTGATTGGTGGTTACACGGCGTTGGCCGGCCGCGTTCTCGTGTTCGGGCTGGCGGCGATGGGCCTCAACATGCTGCTCGGCTTCACCGGCGTGTTGAGCTTTGGGCACGCGGCCTATTTCGGCCTCGGCGCTTACGGCGCCGGGCTCACGTTGCGCTATCTGGTGCACTCGACGCCGGCTGCGATGCTGGCGGGCACGCTGCTCGGCGGACTGGCCGGGACTTTGTTCGGCCTGCTGATCGTGCGGCGTCGTGGCGTCTATTTCGCGATGTGCACGATCGCTTTCGGGCAACTCTGGTACTATCTCGCCTATAGCTGGAACAGCGTCACAGGCGGCTTCGACGGGTTGCGGGACTTCCATCGCGAGCCGATCGGAATCGGCCCGCTGACGCTCGACATCACGCAAGGAAGCAATCGTTTTTATTACTTCCTGCTTGCGACCTTTGCCGTCGCGGTCAGCCTGATGGGTTTTATTCTGCGCTCGCCGTTCGGGCGCACGCTCCTGGCGATCCGTGAAAACGAGCGACGCGCGCGATTTCTTGGCATTCCGGTCGAGCGCCATATCTGGATGTCATTCTCGATCTCGTGTTTCTTCACCGCGCTCGCCGGCACCCTCTATGCGCTTCTCAACAACTTCGCAGATCCGCTGACGCTGCACTATTCGCTGTCGGGCTATTTCGTGGTGATGACCGTAATCGGCGGCATGCGCACATTCTGGGGACCGCTCCTTGGAGCGGCGGTCTTCGTGATGCTACAGGATTACATTTCGTCGATGACGGTGAACTGGATGTCGTTCGTCGGCGTGATTTTCATCCTGGTCGTGCTGTTCTTTCCCCGCGGCCTGCTTGGCATGCTCCGGCGGCGCGCCGCGGCTTGAGCTGGGACGATATCGGACGAACTGGCGCGTCCCGCTCATGTCCGAAATTGCTTCATCTGGAAAAGTGAGCGGGCCATCGTCATCGATAAAATTGATCGGATTTTCTTTGGACTAATACGGCAGCCCAACATAGTTCTCGGCGAACGCGGTCGCAGCGGCTTTCGACCGGAATAAATAATCGAGCTCGGCGAGCTGCAGCCGATAATCGAACGGGTTATCGGAGATCTTGTGGAGCGTCGTGGTCATCCACCATGAGAAACGCTCGGCCTTCCACACCCGTGCGAGCGCGCGTTCGGAATAATGGTCGAGCCCGGCGTCCGATCGTTCCTGATAATGTTCGACGAGTGCCCGTGCCAGATATCGCACATCGCTTGCCGCGAGATTCAGGCCCTTGGCGCCGGTCGGTGGCACGATATGAGCGGCGTCACCGGCCAGAAAAAGCCGGCCGAACCGCATCGGCTCGGCGACGAAGCTGCGCAACGGAGCGATGCTCTTTTCAATCGAGGGACCGGTAACGAGACGCTCGCGCGCCTCTTCGTCGAGCCGTGGCTTGAGCTCCTGCCAAAACCGCTCGTCCGGCCAAGACTCGATGTCCTCGGCGAGACTGCACTGGATGTAATAGCGGCTGCGCGTCGGCGTGCGCATCGAACACAGCGCAAAACCGCGCGGATGCCGCACATAGATCAATTCTTCCGAGACCGGCGGCGTATCGGACAAAACGCCGAGCCAGCCTAGCGGGTAGACCCGCTCATAGGTGTCGATGGCGCTCTCCGGAATGCTTTTTCGGCTGATGCCGTGGAAGCCGTCGCAGCCGGCGACGAAGTCGCAGTTGATCTCGTGCGTGTTGCCTTCAACTTGATAGCTCACGCGCGGCTTGTCGCCCGAAATATCGTGCACGCTCACGTCTTGGGCGGAATAAACGCCAGGAGCCCCGACTGCCGCGCGGCCGTCCATCAGATCCTTGGTGATTTCGGTCTGGCCGTAGACCATTACCGTCTTGCCGGTCAGCTCCTTGAAAGAGAGACGATGGCGCGTACCGTCCACGCAGATCTGTACGCCCTCGTGTACGAGACCGTCTGCGTGCATGCGAGCGCCGACGCCGGCCTCATCCAGAAGATTCATCGTGACCTGTTCGATCACGCCGGCGCGAACGCGGCCGAGTACGTGATCCGCGGTCTGCCGTTCCAGAATGACATTGGCGATGCCGTGTTTGTGGAGAAGCTGACCGAGCAATAGTCCGGCCGGGCCTGCGCCAATGATGACGACTTGGGTTCTCATAATTTAATGCTTGGTCCACGCAATGATTGTGCGTGCGAGTCTTAGAGCACTATGCGGCGCGGTTCCAATGGCCTAAATCGTACTTTCGCCACCTTTGGGCGAGCAGGTGTGGGACCGGCGGCCCGACGCCTGGGTTGCATGGCAAAATACCGGCCCGCCTTAAATCGCCGCGGCTCTCGCCGGCGGAAGAGCACTGTCAAAAGCTGGGGTAGTCACATGCGGATTGTCCATTTGGCTTGCGCGTTCACATTGCTCGGAGCTTTCGCTTGTCGCCCCGACGGTGCGGCGGCTCAGGGCAGCGACGCGGCTCGCGAGGCATGCACCCCGGACGCGATGCGTCTGTGTGGAGATGTCATTCCCGACGTGGCGAAAGTCACGGCATGCATGAGAGCGAAGTCTCGCCAGCTTTCCGAGCCGTGTCGGGTGGCGATGCGCGGCGGTTCGAGCGGGGGTCACCGGACTTACCATCATCACTACACACACCACTGCCATCATTGCAGCTGAGCGCTGTTGCACTGATCTCAGTTTCGCTCTTGTTTTGGCCTGCGACCGGGCGTCGCGAGTCAAGCCGGCGGCTTGATGGAGCGCGCCGGAAAGTGCCATTGTGCCGACCGGAAAGAGTAGTCGAGACCGCCGGCGCAGTACGGCAAATCGAGGGCGACGAATGCGTCCGGCCAAGGGATTGGCGAGCCGACGAGCCTTGCGCTGTTGTGGGCTCGCCATATTGGCCGTGGGCCTAGTGACCCTAGTCCTTGCTGAAACTCGGGCGCAACCTGCGCCCGACGAAGGTGCCTCGGTATTGGCGGCCGATATGTCGCTCGCTGACGCCATGCGCCGCGGCGACAAATCCGTAGCGCGGCGTCTGCTTTCGCTGCAATTCGCTTTTACTGACGAAGACGGCAAGATTCACGACCGCAGGGATTTTCTCGCCGATCTCAAAGGCATGGCGGCGGCCACGACAAGCGATCCTAAAGTGACGGCCTATGGCCAGCTTGCTGCCGTTACCGGAGGCCGCAAATCGACGCAGGGCAAGAGCGCCTTCTTTCTCGACATCTGGGCGAAGCAGAAGGGCGCATGGCGCGCTTTGACCATGCAGAACGTCATGCTGTCCGAAACCGCCGTGTCCTCTACCGCCGAAGCATCGGCCGGCGACAGCAAATCCGCCGAATGCAAGAATCCGTGTCAAACTATTCCCTATCGGGTGCGCTCGCCGGCCGAGCAGGATGTCCTCAATTCGTTTCTTGCGCTCGAAAAAGCCAGGATTGCCCACGATGCGGACGAATGGGCGAAACATGTCAGCGACGGAATGGTGCTCTATCGGTCCGATCATCCGCCGGTCACCAAGGCTGTCGCGATCGCGGAGATCGAACGCGAGAAGGAAAGCGGGAGCGCGGTGACCGTGGGAGAAATTCAGGCCGCGCGTCTTTGGGTCTATGGCGACGCCGCCGCGATGATCGCTACCGAAGTTGCGCCGGATAATTCCCGTCCGCCCTATCGCGCGGCGCGGATGTGGGTCAAGCGAAACGGGCAATGGCTGATGACGATCAGCATGCAGACCGACATCCAGACGCCCTAGAGCGAAATGAATTTTAGGTTGATTCGGTATTTTGCTTTAGCTCGCTGTTTGAGCATGGTCTTTTCGGAAGACCGGCATCCACCCCCGATCGGTATCCGGGGCAGGCTTTTTCCGGATCAGAGCAATAATGGTTAGTTCTGCGGCATCTCCGCAATGCCAAGCTCTTTGGCGAATGCCTCTACTTGGGTGCGCTGCGCGTCGATCGATTTTTCGAATTCTTCCGGGGCGCCGACATTGAGAAGCTGCCCGCCCGCAGCCAGCCGTTCCTTAATCGTGTCATCGGCCACCGCACCGATATCGGCGCTGATCCGCCGGCGCAACTCGATCGGCATGTCGGCGGGTCCGAACAAGCCGACCAATCCATCGATTGTGAGCGCCGGCTGGCCTGCTTCTTCGACTGTCGGCGTATTAGGTTCGCTCGGCGCTCGCACGGTGTTGGTGACCGCCAGCAGCTTGACTTTGCCCGATTGAAGTTGCGGGCGTACGATCGCGAGCGCGGACTCATAGACCTGGACGCGTCCCTCGGCGAGGTCGTTGGCGGCGTCGACTGGATTTTTGTAAGCGACCTTGGCGATGTCCAAGCCTGCCTGCTTCAGCCATCCGGCGAACAGGAAATCGAGCGCGCCGGTCACGCCGGCCCAATTGAGCTTGCCGGGCTCCGCGCGCGCCAGCGCCACCAATTGATCCAGCGAATTGACATTCAAGCTCGCTGGCACCGCAATGGCGACGACGGTGTTGGAGATCCGCGCAATCGGCGCCAGATCGCTCGGTTGGTACGGCAGATGATCATGCAGAAACGGGTGCGCCGTAAACGAGGAGGTCGGTGAAAATAACAGTTGGTGATCGTCATGAGCGCTGACGAATGCATTGATGGCAACGATGCCGTCGCCCCCCGGCCGGTTTTCGACAACGACCGGCTGACCCCATCGCTGCGCGAGCCGGTCGGCGAATAACCGCGCGCCGATATCGGCGCCGCTACCCGGCCCGAGCGTCAGGATGAATTTCACCGGCCGCGTCGGCCATGCTTGATCGGCCGATGCCCGCGCCCAAAACAGTGCGGACCCCAGAACCCCAGCCGCCATAGCAACGAAAAGCCCGAAAGCGAATGCCAAACCGCAACGCATTTTCGGGTGCATGATTTCCTCCGCTCGCTGTCGCGGTTTTATGATCGTCCCGGGCTAGCTTTCCAAGCCGGTCGGCACGTTTTTGTTCTCGCTGGTGAGCTTCATGCCCGCTGCAAGCGCCATGGTTTCGGCAAGCGCCGCGAAGTCCTTCTGCAAATATTCTTGCGGATTCCTTTGCAGCATGGCCGCGCCGAAATGGCTCTGCAGAACCTCCCGCGTCGCCGCCGTGACGGGCATCGGCACGTCCATTTCGCGGCCGAGTTCGAGGCCGAGATCGAGATCTTTGCGCAACAGCTCCGGCGTGAAAGTCGTCGTCCAGTCAAGATTGACCAGCGCCGGCGATTTGTAGCGCGTGAACATCGAACCCATCACGCCGTTGTTGAGGAAGGCGAGAAAGGCGTGGCGCGGCACGCCCATCTTGTTGGTCAAGAGCGTGATTTCGATCAGGTTCTCGATCACCACTCCGAGCATGACGTTGTGCGCGATCTTGCATACCCGTGCCAGCTCGCCTTCGCCGACATAGGACACGCCGCGTGGCGCGAACACCTCGATCAGCGGCATCGCGATTTTGCACGCCGCCTCGACGCCCGAGATGACGGCCGAGAGCTGGCCGGCCTTGATCACTTTGGCGTTGCCGCTTACCGGTGAAGCAACGAAGTCGGCGCCGAGTTCTTTCAGCTTGTTGCGGATGGCAGCGGATTCCTCGACGGAAATGGTCGAGCAGTCGACGATAACCGGCGGGATTCTGCCGGCCTGGGAGCAGACGCCGTTCTTGCCGTAGAGGACGTCCTGGACGTCTTTGCCCGTGGCGACAATCGAGAACAGCACGTCCACCGATTTAAGGTCGGAGAGGTGATCGACGATCTTGCCGCCGATCTTGGCAAGCGGCTCGGCTTTGGCGCGCGTGCGGTTCCAGATCGAAACGTCATGACCGGCTTTGATGAGCCGTTCGGCCATGGGAAATCCCATGCGGCCGATGCCGATCCAGCCGATCTTCTGCGTGTTTATCGTCGCCATAGCGAGGCTCCTTTGCTGTGAGCGATGTCCTAGCACAGGATGGGACCGCCGCAACGTTTCGGCCAAGACACCGTCGGCCAAGACACGGCTTGTCCGCCGCGCGCAGCGCGCATTATCTTCGAGCGCCATGCACGATATCATTGAACATGACGATTTCCGGGATGGAGCAGTTACGGGACAGCTCGGCGCAATTGGACGCGCATGGCGCAGCACCTATC
>DASPWC010000136.1:0-6532 GCA_035622055.1 Xanthobacteraceae bacterium
AGATTGACGTGAATAATCTCACTGCGGTCTTTGAGATTGTAGCTGGCGTATTGGCCGTGGAAGCCGCGGCCCGGCGCGAGGTCGCCGCCGCCGAGAATATTGGACGACTGGAAGAGGTTGATATAGCGCTCGACATTGGCCGGAACTCTGCCGGCAGCGCGCGTGGGATCATAGGTGATGAGCAGGCTCACCGGAACATGCGCGGCCTCAAGCGCTTCGGCGAATTGAATGGCGGAATCGCCACCGATCGAATGACCGACGACCGCGATCGGCTTCGGGTCGCGGCGGTAATCGCTGATGGCTTGATCGGCCACATTGCGCCAGCTCATATGGGAGTTGGTGCTCGCCGCGACGCCGCTGCGGTTCACGCGCTGCGCCAGCTCGTCCATGCCCCAATCGATCGCGGCAATCAAACCGTAGAACAGATAAGCGCGTCCGTGCACATGCTCGGCTGGCTGCTGGGCCTCGCAGGTCGTGAACAGACCCGATAGGATCGTGACAGCCGCAAGGATTGCGGCGATATGCTTTGCTTGAACCATGCGCCTTAGGGACCGCCAGACAAAACTGCAAAGAGCCGCGCAATCGCCGATGGCAGCGGCTCGAATCCGATGGTTTTTCAAGACGAAGCTTTGCAGAGACGAATCCCCCGTGACTCGTCGTGGTTCTAAAAGCCGCAAATTGCCTGATTTAACCTAATACCACACAAATCATGCGGGCAATTGTGGGTGAAATTGTGGCTCAGGTTTCCGCGGGAAAATTAAGCCAAAGCGGCCGCGACGATGAGGATCGCGATTGCTAAACTGAGCACATGAAGGTTCTTGCGAGATTAGCGACTGGCCAGATCGCTCTCTGGTGCATCTTCTGGCTAATTGGAACTCCGCTCGTCCTCCTATGGGATGTGAGCGGGCTCTGCACCGTTGTCGGCTGCGGTATACAGCAGCCAGTCGTTGAAGCGTTCTTGTTGGCGCTGTTTGCCGTGACGAGCGTGACCATACCATTTGCCTCGGTCGCCGTTTGGCGGAGCGCGTCCAAATATCCGCGGCAGGTTTGGTGGCAAACGGCTCTCGCAATTGGCGCCAAATTATGCGCCTTGTTTTCCGCGCTGCTCGCCGCGATAGGCTTATTGGTTCTTCTTTATATGACCTTTGTCTTCATTTACGCGTCCATGGATCGCTATTGATTTGCGTGTGACCGCTCAGATGTTTGAGCGAGCCTGCACAGCAGAGGGCGTGCGGAGAGGTAAAGTCAGCGCCCGGCGGGCAGCGCGCACTGGTTCTTTTCGGCGAAGACCGCCTCGATCTTCGCCTTCAGTGTCTGCGCGTTGAACGGCTTGACGATGTAATTATTCACGCCTGCCTTTTTTGCCGCGATGACGTTCTCGGTCTTGGATTCGGCTGTCACCATGATGAACGGCGTGTTCTCGAGTTGCGGATTGGCGCGCACGCGGCGCAGCAGATCGAAGCCGGTTATCGGCTCCATGTTCCAATCGGAGATCACAAGGCCGTAACGCTTGGCATTCATCTTCTCGAGGGCCGAGGCGCCGTCTGCGGCATCGTCGACATCGACAAAGCCGAGCTGGCGCAGGAGATTACGAATGATGCGTACCATCGTGCCGTAATCATCGACGACAAGCACCGGCATTGTCGGATCGAGCGCCATCCCTGTCCCTTTTGCCCTCTGACCCGGAGCCGGCGGCCGACCAGCGCGTCGGCGCGATTTGGATCGAAGCCCGGGCTTCGAACCTGCAACGGATCGGCACGAAAGCTACATCGGGTCCTTGAACAAGCGGTTAAGCGGCTGGGGCGCGCCGCTTCGACAGTCAGGACGCTTGACTTTGCCGCAGCCGCAACCGCAATTCCTGCGCTCACGATCCGATCCAAAGTCCGGCTACACTTGGGGAATCCCGCCGGGCGTGGTTTTATTAACCATAGCGACTCCGATGCCCACGAAGACCTTTTGCGTCGTGCGCGATACGGCACCTGCCGGCGCATTGCATGGGGCGATCGTTGCCATCGGCAATTTCGACGGAGTGCACCGCGGGCACAAGGCGGTCATCAACGCCGCGCTGGCGCGAGCCCGGTCCCTCAACAAACCCGCCGCCGCGCTCACCTTCGAACCGCATCCCCGCGCGTTCTTTAATCCCGGCGAGCCGTTGTTTCGCTTGACCGACGAAGCCGCGAAATTGCGGCTCCTCGCCGCGACCGGACTCGACGGCGCGATCGTGCTGACCTTCGAGGAGGCCTTGGCCAGATTGAGCGCGGAGGATTTCGTCAGCCGAGTCCTGGTGGAACGCTTTGCCGTTGGCGGTGCGGCGATCGGCTTCAACTTTCACTTCGGCGCCAATCGCGCCGGCTCGCCCGGTTTTCTTGTCGCCGAGGGGGTAAAGCGCGGCTTCGCGGTCGACATCGTTCCGCCGCTTGAGGATGGCGGCCGTCCGGTCTCGTCCGGGCCGATCCGGCAGGCGCTCGCCGAAGGCCGCCTTGACGACGCGGCGGAATTGCTCGGCTATCCGTGGTTTATTTCCGGCGCTGTTATCCACGGCGACAAGCGCGGGCGCGAATTGGGCTTCCCAACGGCAAATCTCAAACTCGATCCGTCCTGCGCACTTCGTCACGGCATCTACGCCGTGTGTGTGGCGGTGGACGGACGGCGCTACGGCGGGGTGGCGAGTTTCGGCCGCCGGCCGACCTTCGACAATGGCGCGGTGCTGCTCGAAATTTTCTTGTTCGATTTTTCCGGCGACCTGTACGGCGCAAACCTCGACGTCGCGTTTATCACCTGGTTGCGCGATGAAGTGACTTTCGCTTCGGCGAATGAGCTGGTGCGGCAGATGAAGATGGATAGCCGGCTCGCGCGCGAGGCTTTAAGGCGCTCCGGCGATGCATTCCCGCCGATTTGAGGCGCTCTTCGGCCTTGAGCGGCCTTGCGGTTATCTTCTTGAGCCGTCGCCGTTTAGCGGCTCTCGGCTCGTTAGACCCTTTTCGCCCAGCACCCGGCTTGTTAGAAGGCGCGCTGACTCTAGCAGTTCGGCGCCGGTATTTGGCTCTACTTACCTCCGGATGCTCGGCTCTAGACTTTTGGCCCTCGAAACCCGGCCCCAGTAACCAAGGCGATGACGGACCCCAAAGCGCGCGACTACAGCGAGACGCTGTTTCTCCCAAGGACCGACTTTCCGATGCGCGCCGGCTTGCCGCAGAAGGAGCCGCAGATCCTTGCCCGCTGGCAGAAGCTTAATCTGTACGCGCGCCTGCGCGAGGCGGCGATGGGGAGGCCGCGGTTCGTCCTTCACGACGGGCCGCCCTACGCCAACGGCAATATTCATATCGGACACGCGCTCAACAAGATCCTCAAGGATGTCGTGACGCGCAGCCAGCAGATGCTCGGCTATGATTCCAATTATGTGCCGGGCTGGGACTGCCACGGATTGCCGATCGAGTGGAAAATCGAGGAAGAGAACTATCGCGCCAAAGGCAAGCCGAAGCCCGATTTGTCGGATCCCGCCGCCTTGGTTGAATTCCGCCGCGAATGCCGCCGCTTTGCCGAGCATTGGATCAAAGTCCAACGCGCGGAATTCGAACGCCTCGGCGTCGTCGGCGACTGGGCGCATCCTTACACGACGATGGATTATTTTGCCGAAGCGCAGATCGCTCGCGAACTGATGAAATTCGCCGCCAACGGCACGCTTTATCGCGGATCGAAGCCGGTGATGTGGTCGGTGGTGGAGAAGACAGCGCTCGCCGAAGCAGAGGTCGAGTACGAGGACTATGTCTCCGACCAGGTGTGGGTGAAATTTCCGGTGAATGCAAAGTCCGGCAAGCCTGGGGAAATCCCCTCAGGCGCGAGCGTGGTTATTTGGACGACGACGCCTTGGACCATTCCTGGCAATCGCGCCATCAGTTATTCGGCCAAAATCCAGTACGGCCTCTATCAGATCGTCGATGCGCCGGTGGATAATTGGGCCAAGCCCGGCGACATCTTCATCTTGGCGGACAAACTCGCGATCGACGTTTTCCGTCAAGCGCGCGTGACCGCTTTCAAGAAATTGCATCCAGTCAGCCAGGACATATTGGCGACGATGGTTTGCGCGCATCCTTTGAAAGGCTTCGCCGGAAACTACGAGTTCGCGGTGCCGCTTCTTCCCGGCGATCACGTGACGGAAGATACCGGTACGGGCTTCGTTCACACCGCGCCGGGACATGGCCGCGAGGATTTCGACGTTTGGATCGCGAACGGGCCGAAACTCGCCAAGCGTGGCATCAACACAACCATCCCCTATACAGTCGATGCCGACGGCCGTTTTACCGATCACGCCCCCGGCTTCACGGGAAGGCGCATTCTTACCGAGAAAGGCGAGAAGGGTGACGCCAACGAGGCGGTGATCAAGACCCTGACCGATGCCGGCATGCTCATCGCGCGCGGCCGCCTCAAACATCAATATCCGCATTCCTGGCGGTCGAAGAAACCGGTGATCTTTCGCAACACGCCGCAATGGTTCATCGCGATGGATAAAGGCATCGACAGGCCTCGCGATACGCTACGCCATCGCGCGCTGGCGGCGATCGAGGCAACACGCTGGGTTCCCGCGCAGGGCGAGAACCGCATTACCGGAATGATCGAAAGCCGTCCCGATTGGGTAATATCGCGCCAGCGCGCCTGGGGCGTGCCGATCTCGCTTTTCGTCAAGGAAAAATCGGACGGCTCGGTCGAAATTCTCAACGACCCCGAGGTGAATGTCCGCATCATCGAGGCGTTCGAAGAGGAGGGCGCCGACGCCTGGTACAAGCCCGGCGCGCGCGAGCGTTTTCTCGGCAACCTCGCGCGGGACGGCTGGCGGAAAGTCGACGATATTCTCGATGTCTGGTTCGACTCGGGCTCGACCCACGCATTCGTGCTCGAGGACCCGGAGCATTTTCCCGCTCTCGCTCATATCAGGCGCAAGGCCGACGGCGGCGAGGCGGTGATGTATCTGGAAGGTTCCGACCAGCACCGCGGCTGGTTTCAGTCTTCGCTGTTGGAGAGTTGCGGTACGCGCGGGCGCGCCCCTTTCGATATCGTGCTCACCCACGGCTTCGTCCTGGACGAGGCCGGGCGCAAGATGTCCAAATCGCTGGGCAATGTCACCGCGCCGCAAGACGTCATCGAGGGTGCCGGCGCGGACATTCTCCGCATGTGGGTCTGCGCCGCCGACTACGCCGACGATCTGCGCATCGGTGCCGAAATCTTGAAAACGACCGTCGATACCTATCGCAAGCTGCGCAACACGTTGCGCTGGATGCTCGGTAATCTGGCGCACTTTCGCCCCGCGGACCGGGTCGCGCCGGAAGCAATGCCGGAACTCGAAAGGCTGATGCTGCACCGTCTCGCCGAACTCGATCCGCTGATCCGCCAGTCCTACGCGGATTTCGACTACAAGCGCATCTTCGCGGCGCTCAATGCCTTCATGACGGTCGATCTGTCGGCATTTTATTTCGACATCCGCAAGGATGCGCTTTATTGCGATCCCTACTCGTCGGCGACGCGCAAGGCGTGCCTCACCGTGCTCGACCTCCTTTTCCGCGCCACGATATGCTGGCTCGCGCCGATGCTCTGTTTTACCGCGGAGGAGGCGTGGCTCGCGCGCGATCCGGCCGCGCAGTCCGTGCATCTCGAGCCTTTCCCCTCCATACCGTCCGGCTGGCGCGACGACGCGCTCGCGGAGAAATGGCGTAAATTGCGCACCATTCGCCGTGTCGTCACCGGCGCGCTCGAAATCGAGCGGGCGCAGAAGCGTATCGGCTCGGCGCTGGAGGCGCATCCCGTCATCTATGTCGCCGATCCGGACCTGTTCGCCGCCGCGATCGACGCCGATTTGGCCGAAATATGCATCACTTCGGGTGCGGTTCTGGTCGAGGGTGAAGGGCCGCCCGAAGCTTTTCGGTTGCAGGATGTCGCGGGCGTCGCCGTCGTTCCGCGTTTGGCCGACGGACGCAAATGCGCACGATCCTGGAAAATATCTCCGGCCGTCGGACTCGACTCGCAATTTCCCGACGTCACCCCGCGCGACGCCCAGGCGCTACGCGAGTGGGAAGCGATGCGTAAGGCGGCAGAGTAGGGGGCACGATTTGACCGATGCAGCGCCCGGCCGTCCGGCGACTCCGTATCTCTGGGGACGCCTAAGCGCCTTTGGACTGGCAATCGCGGGCGTGACCTGCCTGATCGACCAAGCATCAAAATTCTGGCTCATCTCCCATTTCGATCTGGCCAGCCGCAGGGATGTCCCGCTGATGCCTTTCGTCGATCTGGTCCTGACCTGGAATACCGGAATCAGCTACGGTTTGTTTCAGCAGCAAGGGCCGATCGGCGAATGGGCGCTGTTTGCCTTTAAGGTCGCGGCCGTCATTTTCATGTGGATCTGGCTGACGCGGGCCACCTCGCGGTTAACCGCCGCGGCGCTCGGACTTATTATCGGCGGCGCGGTGGGCAACGCCCTCGACCGGCTGCATTGGCCCGGGGTTATGGACTTCGTGCTTTTCCATATCGAAACGTCCGGCTT
>DASPWC010000137.1:0-3865 GCA_035622055.1 Xanthobacteraceae bacterium
GGCGGCACTTTTCTGGCGAGCTATATCGTGCGCAAGGTCGGTCTGATGACAAGTTTGTTGATTGGCACGGTCGCGGGGTCGACCTCGCATCTGAGCCTCGCGTGGCTAGCTGGGACCGGCCAAGGCGACTTCTTCCCCTTCATCTTCGCCGTCAGCGTCGAGGGCTTGGCCTATTCCTTTGCGCAGGTCGTGCTCATCACCTATATGTCCTCGCTCGCGTCGACGAAGTTCGCAGCCAGCCAATATGCGCTGATGACTTCACTTTGCGCACTGCCGGGAAGCCTACTTGCGGGCGCCTCGGGCTTCGTCATCGTCCACACGGGCTTCGAGGATTTCTTCATCGGTACATCTCTGATCGGAATTCCGGTCGCGCTGCTCGCCTTATTCGTCTGGCGCACTAATCGCGGTCTAAAAGCGCTGCGCTTGTGAGGCCTTAATTTGCGTTGCAAAAATCCGGTGTCGCTCATGTCCGCTTTGGGTCAAAAGCGGACATGTCTCTTGTTGTCGAACCGACCAGACGCGCGCGTACTGGAGAAACCGCCAACCCAAGGATCCGCCGCGCCATCGACGGCCCGCCCTTCAGCGCAGCATGAGGACCGCCATGGAAGTCTCTCGCGGTGTTGCGAGAGGTTTTTTGGGCAGCGCCTTGCGAGGCGCGGGAAGAGAGCGAGACTGCCGGTTACTGCGCGAGCAACATGGCCATCATCCGCTCGCGCGTCAACGGCAAGTCACGAACGCGAATACCAAGCGCGCGCGACACCGCGTTGCCGACGGCGGCGGCGGTCGGACCGGCGGTCGCCTCGCCGACGCCGAGCGGGACGTCTGTGTCAGCGTCCAACAATTCGATCTCGATCTCAGGAACCTCGCTGAAGCGCAGGACAGGGTAGCTTTCCCAGTCGATCGGCCCTGCCGTGTCGTTGTCGAACCTGACCTGCTCCTTGAGCACCCAGCTCGCCGACTGGATCATGCCGCCTTCGAGTTGATTGATCACGGCGTCGGGATTGACAGCCAAGCCGACATCGGCGGCGCACCATGCGTGCAGAAGGCGAATGGATTCCTCGACCTCAAGCTCGACGACGACTGCGGCATAGGCCGCGCGATTTTTATAGCGCGCAAATCCGATACCTTTGCCACGATTGGCTAGCTGAGATTGATTTGGCCAGTCCGCCATCGCGGCTACGCGTTCGATCACACGCCGCGCGCGCTGATCGGAAAGCCGTGCCAGCCTGTATTCGACCGGATCCTTTCCCGCCCGCTCCGCCAGTTCGTCGGTGAAACACTCAAGCGCAAAGACGTTGGGCATTGCGCCGAGTCCGCGCAGCGCCGAGGTGCGCCTTGGCACTTCCGTCACGAGATGGTGGACGATCCGCTTGGCGGGAATGTCGTAGAGTGGTTCGCCATTGCGTGTAGCGCCGCCGCCGGCTGCCTCGGGCACGTCGATCGGTGCCGGAATCGGCGGAGGATTCGGCAAAGCTTCCGCAGCCAAGAGATTGGCGCCGCCGCCAGGCCGGCCTTGATGCGTGCCGCTCCAAATTTCGGTCGTCCAGTCGAGTGGATGACCGGTTTCGTCAAGCTTGGCGCGTACCTTCACGACCATCGCCGGGCTGACCGGCTCGAAAGCGAATTCATCTTGCCGCCGCCAGCGCACCCGGATGGGCCGGCCTGGCATTCGTAGCGCGATCACTGCGGCATCCGTGGCCGCATCGTCAGCGCCGTTGTGGCCATAGCATCCCGGCCCCTGGACATGCCGAACTGAAATCGCCGATGGATCAAGACTGAGCGCTCGCGCAAGCGCCGCCCGCAGCGGATAAACCCCCTGGCAATGGGTCCAAACCGTCAGATGCTTGTCCTTGTAGATCGCAAGGCCGCAGGAAGGGGCGATCGAGGCATGGGCGAGATAGGGGCGTGTGTAAGTCGCTTCGAATGTTGGGCCCCGCGATGGCTCCGATGTCACCGGCTTGCCGATAATGCGGTCTACAACGGGCCGTTGTCGAAGCCAAATCGCCTCTTGTTGCAGCGGGGCAGGGCGCTCGGCACCGCTCCAGACGACGTGGCTAGTTGCCGCAGCAGCGGCGGCTTCCACCACTGTTTCATTGTCACCGACAATTGCCAAAAAATTGCCGTCCCTCACGAAGGCGATCGGTCCGCGCGCAACGCGCCGGATCGCCTGCTCGTCGACGGATAGAAGCGCCGCACCGCGATTTGGCTGACGCACCACCCGTGCATGCGCCATGCCGTCCGGATTCATGTCGTGGATGAAGGTCGGTTGTCCGAAAAGCTTCGCCGGCAGATCCAGGCGTGCAACGTCGCGGCCCACCACCGTGTATTCGGAAACCGATTTGCGCGGTCCGGTTCCGGTCGCCTCGGTCGCGAGAACGACAGATGTAGCCAGCGACCAATAATCGTGGCCGGTCGGCATGCCGGCGCGCAAAATGCGGCCGTCTTGGACGCTCAATTCCGCGTTTGCGCAATCGAGAAGGTGCGCCGCGCGGTCGAGGAACAGCGCACGCACATCGGCGCAAGCCTGTCGCAAGGCTACCCCGCCCGCCTGCATCGATTGGCTGCCCGCGGTATAGCCCTCATTCGGCGTGACGTCCGTATCCCCCGAGCGGATCGCGATGCGCTCGACCGCGACATCGAGTTCTTCGGCGGCGATCTGAACCATGGCGGTGAGCACACCCTGGCCGATTTCGACGCGTCCGGTCGAAATCGTGACTTGGCCGCAGGACGTGAAATTCACCCATCGGTCCAGCCGCGGATTGTCGGCGAGCATGCTCGGCAGCGCGGACGTCATGCGTGCCGTCTTTCTCGCAAACGCGCAGCCGCTTTTTCGACCGCGCGCAGAATACGATTGTGTGTCCCGCAGCGGCAAAGATTGTCGTCTAATGCACGCGCGATTTCAGCTCGCGACGGCGATGAATTCCGATCAAGCAGCGCTTTGGCCGAGATTAGAATGCCGCTGAGACAATATCCGCATTGCCCCGCTTGCTCCTCCAGGAAGGCTTGCTGCAGCGGGTGCGGTTGCTCGGGCGTGCCGATACCTTCGATTGTCGTGACGTCGTGGTCCGCGACGCTGCCGATGAGACGGGTGCAGGATTTTTCCGGTTTGCCATCGATCAGCACGATGCAACAGCCGCATTGTTCAAGTCCGCAGCCGAACCGCGTTCCCATCAATTGCAGCTCGTTACGCAGCACGTCGAGCAGCGGCGTCTGTTCGTCCGCGACTGAAACTACGACGGGTTTACCGTTGACCGTGAACGCGACGGTGTGGGTCATAAGCGAACACGCGTCATGCAAATGCCGTCAGGGGCACGAGGGCCGCAAATCCCGTCATGAGAATGTGAATGCGTCGTGGTAGGCGCCCTGTACGCTGCCGCCGGGAACCGGGCCGCCGCCAGGCACGTGCACCATGTGGCCGATCACCGCGACAGTTGCGCCGTGGAGCCCGTGGCGAGGAATGGGCATTGGCGTGAGCGCCTCCCAGCTGTCGGTCTTCGGATCGTAGGCCTCGTTGGTGCCGAATACCCGGCCGGTCGCCTCGCCGCCGAACACCACAATCTTGCCGCCGATATAGACCGCTGACACGCCGCTACGCGGGGTAGGCAAAGGCGCGCGGAAGCTCCAGGCGTCGCTTTTCGGATCATAAACGGCGTTCAGGCCAGTGTTAAAATCATAAGAATCCATGCGTCCGGCGACGGCATGGATTTTTCCATCGACGACGGCGACGCCCATATGGTCGCGCTGTCCGACGAAGGGCTGCGTTCCCGTCGAACCGCGCATTCCGCCGAGGATCGCGTACTTGTCGGTCGCCGGATCGTAGATTTCGTGCCATTCGACCGAACGCACGTCGCGTCCCCCAAGCAAG
>DASPWC010000138.1:0-3663 GCA_035622055.1 Xanthobacteraceae bacterium
TCGAGCTTGCCGGTGGCGAGGTTGGTCGGCCACACCGAGACGTATTGCTTGCCTTGCAGCTGTATCAGAAAGGTCGATGCCAGCGTGTTCTGGCCGGTGGCGTCGAACTTTACGCCATTGTAGCCCATGATGAGTTGATCCGGTTTGAGATCGGTCGCCTGCAATGCGGCCTGGATTTTTTCGGGTTCGGTCGATCCGGCGCGATTGATCGCGTCGGCAAGCACGAAGAACCCCTGCATCCATCGCGCGCTGGTGTCGTCGAGATCGCGGCCGTATTTGGCTCTGAACATCTGATCGACGATATAGCTGTTCCTACCCGGCTTGCCGATGTCGAAGGCGCTGCGGTCGATCGCGCCCTGGGCCAGATCGCCGACATTGGGGATGAAGCTCGGGTCGGAGAAGCCGGCATCGTCGCCGATAATGATCGGCGGCAAGTAGTCGAGATTCTTCATCGTCTTGAAATAAAGAATGGTGTCGGCGGTGTAGCTGATGAAGATGACGACATCCGGCTGCAGTGTCTTAAGCTGGATGACCTGCGCTGAGACGTCCGAGCTGTTGGCGTTATATGGAATTTGCGCCGCGACTGCGATGTTGGCAGTCTTCGCCGCCTTCCCGATGCTGGCGGCGACTGAAGTGCCGTAATCGGTGTTCTCGTTGACGATCGCGATGTTGTCGACTTTGGCGCCGGACTTTTTCAGGTCGGTGAGAAACATCGCATAGGCCTTGCCGAAATCGGGAGCGATCGGTGTGGTGCGGAAGGTCCATTTGAAGCCGCGCCCGGTGATGTTCTCGGCAACCGAATCCGCCACGAGATAGGGGATACCTTGGCGCTCGGCGACGGCGGTTGCCACCAGCGAGACCGAGGAGTGATATGAGCCGAGCATTGCCACGACGTGATCTTGCGTGATCAGACGCAGCGTCTGCTGCTGGCCGACCTGAGGATTGCCCTGGTGGTCGGCTTCGTCGAGCTCGATCTCGGCGCCGCCCAGATTGGGCAGTCCCGCCGTCGCGCCGAGCGGCAGCGACTTGAGCTCGGGATGCGCGGTGTTGACGATCTCGGCGCCCAGTGTCACGGCGTCCTTCGCCGATCGCCCGGCGCTCGCCGCATTGCCCGTCAGCGGATAAATGACGCCGATTTTCACGCTCTCGTCGGCGTCGGCCGCGGCGGCCATGCCGAGGATCAGGGCGGCGGACGCAGCGGCGAGCAGGCACCGGGCTTTTTTCATCAACTCCTCCTCAATCAACTTTCGCGATTGGCTGGTATTACGGCGTTCAAGTCAATTGCCTTTTGCCGCGGGCCTATTTGGGTTTCGACGAGGCATGATCTTTTTCGAAAAACCGGTTTCCACTTTTCCGGATCATGCCCTAATACAAAGACGATCAGGGAGCATCCGCTTTAAGCTTTACGCTGAGGAGGGGGGAGAAATCGCATGCCGCGAACGCCGACCGAACTTGTCGAACGCTTCTACGATGTCGTCTGGAACAACGCGGACGAGGCCGAGGCCAAGAGCTTGCTCGATGCCGCCTTTGACTTTCGCGCCTCGCTCGGCCTCGAACTGCAAGGACCGGATAGGTTCATCGCCTATCTGCGGTCGGTTCATGCGGCGCTTGCGAACTTCACGTGCAAGATCGAGGAGATCGTCGCCGCGGATGACCGCGTCGCGGCGCGGATGGGCTTTCACGGCATCCATCGCGCGAAGCTCTTTGGCGTCGGGCCGACCGGCCGCCAGATCCGCTGGTCCGGGGCGGCGTTTTTCAAGACCCGCGGCGACAAGATCACGGCGCTTTGGGTGCTGGGCGATGTGGATGCGGTGCGGCGGCAACTCGAGCCGGAGCGCCACACGCAGGATTTTCAGCTATAAGAAACGGCGTCGCCGGAGAGGTCCCAACCGTGCACGCTCCTTCGCCTTCACTGGATTCGCGCCGCGCGATGCACGGCAACAACAGGTTGCAGATCGGATTGTTCGGCGCCAACTGCTCGTCCGGACGCGCGGTGACGCTGGTGCCCGAACGCTGGTCGGGCAGCTGGCTGGACAACAAGCGATTGGCGCTGATGGCGGACGACGCCGGCATCGATTTTCTGCTGCCGATCGGGCGCTGGAAAGGTTACGGCGGCGAAACCGATTACCAGGGCACGACGCTCGAGACGGTCACCTGGGCGACCGGACTTCTTGCCGCGACAAAGCGCATCACCGTTTTCGGCACCGTGCACGCGCCGATCTTCAATCCGGTCGTTGCGGCGAAGGAAATGGTCACAGCCGATCACATCGGGGAGGGCCGCTTCGGGCTCAACATCGTCGTCGGCTGGAACGAGGGCGAGTTCGACATGTTCGGCGTCGCCCAGCGCGAGCACGGAGCTCGTTACGACTACGCGCAAGAGTGGATCGACGCCATCAAGATGATCTGGTCTGACCGCGAGAATTTCGACTTCCAGGGCAAATATCTCCACATGAAAGGCATTCGCGGCAAGCCGAAGCCCTACGGCGGCACGCGCCCGGTCATCATGAATGCCGGCGCGTCCGCGACCGGGCAGGCTTTCGCGGTGAAGAACTGCGATGCGTTCTTTTTGCAGGCGTCGCGCACGTCGCTCGAAGAAAGCGCGCAACGCGTGCGGCGGGCCAAGGATGCGGCGCGCGCCCAGGGCCGCGAAATCGGCTGCTACACCGTCGGCGTGGTCACCTGCCGGCCGACGAAAAAGGAAGCCGAGGAGTATTTTCACCATTGCATCGTCGAGCGCGCCGACTGGTCGGCGGTCGACGGCATCCTGGCCTTGAAGAACATTTCGCCGCAGACCGTGCCGATGCAGGAGTTTCTCGCCCAGCGCAGCCAATACGCCCAGGGCATGGGCGGATTGCCGGTCGTCGGCGATCCCGATCATGTCGCGGCGCAAATCGCTGATCTCAGCAAAGCCGGGCTTACCGGTATCGCCATTTCGCTCGTCAACTACATCGACGAGCTGCCGTTCTTTTGCGAGGAAGTCTTGGACCGGCTGCAGCGCATGGGCTTGCGGGAAAAACCGCGGAATTGATCTGCGCTGCGGCGAAAGTTAAAGGTAAAAGCATGATCCCGAAAAAGCCTGCCCTCGGACTTCGATCCGAGCGTGGGTACCGGTTTTCGGAAAAGATCATGCTCGAACAGTAAGCTAAGGCGAAATACCGCATCGACCTAAAATCATTTCGCTTTAGGGCAAGAGGAAGTGTTGATGCAAGACGAGCTCGACCGCTACAGCTAAGTCGTCGACGAATTTCACTAACAGATAAAACAATAGTGCGGCGTCGGCTCGACCGGCGTGTCATTCGAACTGCCGATGGACGAGGGTTGATCTATTTTCGGCAATAGCGCGCGCCTATGGAAGCAACCATCCATACTCTGTTGTTGCTGCTGGCGGTCATGGTCGTCGTGGCGGTTGTCGCGCGGCGCATCAATACCGCCGCATCTATTCTTCTTGTCGTCGCAGGCATCGGACTGGCTCTCATGCCGGGTCTGCCGAAAATTACCCTTGCGCCGGATCTCGTGCTGCTCGGAATCCTGCCGCCGCTGATTTATTCGGCGGGCGTCACCATGAGCTGGCGCGAGTTCAAATTCAACTTGCGGCCGATCGCGCTCCTGGCGCTGGGCTGCGTGGTCTTCACCGCCTGCGCAGTGGCCGCGCTGGCGCATTGG
>DASPWC010000139.1:0-14698 GCA_035622055.1 Xanthobacteraceae bacterium
CAAGTTCCTGCAAGACTGGATCGCCAACTTGACGCCGCAATACTGGCAGTTCTGGATCGGGCTCGTGCTGGTCGTCATCGTCCTGGTTGGCCGCGAACGGATGGCCGGCTGGATCCGCGCCGCGCGCGCGGCGGCTGCGCGGATCGGCGCGCGCTTTGCTCCACGTTCCGCGGCGCTCGGCGGCGCCGCTTCGGACGGACGTTGAATCATGCCGATTCTCGAAACCATCAATCTCGAAAAACGCTTCGGCGGTATCCTGGCGTCGCAAAACGTCAATCTCTCGGTCGAGGGGGGCGCGCGTCACGCCCTGATCGGGCCGAACGGCGCCGGCAAGACCACAGTCATCAATCTCTTGAGCGGCGTGCTGCGGCCGAGCGCCGGCCGCATCATGTTGCAGGGCAGCGATATCACCAATGTCTCCCCGCATGAGCGGGTGCGGCTCGGTATGGCGCGCACCTTCCAGATCAACCAGTTGTTCCTCGATCTAACGCCGCTGGAATCGATCGGCCTTGTCGTGTCGGAACGGCTTGGTTCCGGCGCCGACTGGTGGCGGCTCGTCGGCACCAAGCCGGCGGTGACCGATGAGATAGTCGAGATCGCCGAGCGTTTCCGGCTCGGCGACGTGATGCACGAACGCACGGCGATTTTGCCTTACGGCAAGCAACGGCTCCTGGAGATCGCGCTTGCCTTCGCCTGCCGCCCGCGCGTGTTGCTGCTGGACGAGCCTGCCGCCGGCGTGCCCGAGGCCGAACGCCATGAGCTACTGACGACGATTGAGGGACTGCCCAAGGACGTTACGGTGCTGTTGATCGAGCACGACATGGATCTCGTATTCTCCTTCGCCGACCGCATTTCGGTGCTGGTCAATGGCGCGTTGTTCGTCGACGGCGCGCCGGAGGACGTGGCGCGGGATCCGCGCGTCAAGGCTGTCTATCTCGGCGAGGAACTCAGCGCATGATCATGCGCAATCAAATAGGGCCTGCGGTGACTCAATCTAGTCGGATCGCGCTGTGATGCCTGATCTACTGACCATCGACCGCCTTTGCGCCGGCTACGGCGAAGCCGTCGTGCTTTCCAATGTCTCGCTGTCGCTGGTCGAGGGCCAGGCGCTCGCGCTTCTTGGCCGTAACGGCATGGGCAAGACCACGCTGATCAATACGATCGTCGGCGTCACCCGCTATTTCGGCGGCAGCATCGCGCTGGACGGCATCGACATCGCCGCGCTGCGGCCCGACAGGCGCGCCCATGCCGGTATCGGCTGGGTTCCGCAGGAGCGCAATATTTTCAAATCGCTCACGGTGCACGAGAATCTCACAGCCGTGGCGCGGCCGGGCCGCTGGACCACCGAAAAGGTCTATGCGCTCTTCCCGCGGCTTAACGAGCGGCGGCGAAATCTCGGCAACCAGCTCTCCGGCGGCGAGCAGCAGATGCTCGCGGTCGGCCGCGCGCTCGTGCTCAATCCGCGCGTCATGCTGCTCGACGAGCCGCTCGAAGGTCTCGCGCCGATCATTGTCGAGGAGCTCTTGGCCGCGCTGCGCCGGATCATCCGCGAGGAAGGCATGTCGGCGATCCTGGTTGAACAGAACGCCAAGAAAATCCTTGGCGTCACTGACCGCGCCATCATCATCGAGCGGGGCTCGGTGGTTCACGCCGCCGATAGCGCCGCGCTTGCCGCGGACCGCACGGCGCTCGAGACACACCTGGGCGTCACCGATCATGGGCCGCGCCGGGGGCGGGCGAAAAAGATCTAGGATATGATCCGGAAAAAGCCCACCCCGGACACCGATCCGGGGTGGCGACCGGTTTTGCGAAAAAGACCATAGCCCATCAAAAACCTGGAGGCGCAATCGATCAGCGTAAAACGATTGCGCTAAAACATCGAATGCAAGTTGAGTTCGTCACCGTCGACGTTTTCACGGATCGAAAATTCGGCGGCAATCCCTTGGCGGTCGTCCCGGACGCGCGCGGCCTCACCACCGGGCAGATGCAATCCATTGCCGCGGAGTTCAATCTGGCCGAGACAACATTTGTTCTGCCGCCAGGCGATCCCGCGCACACGGCGCAAGT
Organism: Xanthobacteraceae bacterium; assembly: GCA_035622055.1. Classification (GTDB taxonomy): domain Bacteria; phylum Pseudomonadota; class Alphaproteobacteria; order Rhizobiales; family Xanthobacteraceae; genus BOG-931. The sequence continues at coordinate 2,068 of DASPWC010000139.1, forward strand.
GCGGATTTTCACGCCCCGCGCCGAATTGCCCTTTGCCGGCCATCCGAATGTCGGGACCGCCTTCGTTCTCGGCAGCAAAGGCACGTACAACGGGCGCACGGTATCCGATGCCATTTTTTTCGAGGAGAAAGCCGGCCTGGTCCGGCTCGATCTGATCAAACAGGGATCGGCGGTGGTCGGCGCGCGTCTTGCGCCACCGCAACCGGTCGTGCGCGGCGACGACATTGCAGTGGACATCGCCGCCGCCGCCGTTTCGCTCGCGAGCTCCGATATCGAGACCGCCCATCACCGGCCGTGCTTCGCCTCCTGCGGAATTCCGATGGCCTTTGCGGAATTGAAGACGCGCGCGGCGCTGTCGGCGGCGCGGCCGCGCGCCGATATATTCTCGGAGTACCTCACCGCCGATCGCGCCACTGGGTTTCTGCTTTACGTCGAAGACCGAAGCGGCGATTTCGATCTTCAGGCCCGCATGTTCGCGCCGCTCTTCGGCGTGCCCGAGGACCCGGCCACCGGCAGCGCCAATGTTATCCTGGCCGGATTGCTCGCAAGCCTGCGGCCAGAAGCCGACCTGATGCTCGAGCTTCGCATCGGCCAGGGGTTCGATATGGGCCGGCCGAGTTCACTTGCCGCCGTCGCCGAAAAGCGGAACGGCAAGGTCACCGGACTTTCGATTGGCGGCCGCTGTGTGCCAATGATACGCGGAGCGCTGGAGATTTAGGCACCGCATCTTGTCACGAGCCTTTGCCGTGGCGGCCACGCTCGTGTGCTATGTGATGTTTCAGCGGGCGCTTGCGGTCGCGTGGCCGTCCTTGGCGATCTTTTTCCGGCATTACGCGCGGCAACGCGGCTGATTTGACTACCGCACCATCGCCGCGGCTTTCCGCACCACTTCGGGAGGCGTCTGGTAGACTTCCTTGACCAGCGCTTCCACTTCTTCGCCATTCACCGGATTGATCTCGAATTTGTTCTGCTCGGCGTCGTAGAGAAACTGTTTGTCCACCATCGTATCCATGAAGGCTGTTCGCAACGCCGCCAGCCGGTCGGCCGGTAGGCCGGGCGGCGCCACATAGGGCCGGCCCATGGTCTCGCGCGCAAAGATCATACTAAAGATCTGCCGCTGCTCGTCGGTTTTCGCCAAATCCATGATCAAAGGCACGTCGGGCAGATCGGGATGTTTCGACCGAGACATCTGCACGAGGACGACAATTGTTCCGCGCCGCAGCCAGTTCAGTCGCGTCGCGCTAAGGCTCGACCAAGACCAGCCGCAGCGGCCCTGCACTTCACCGCGCTCGAGCGCCAGCGTCACGGCGTTGCCGCCGGGATAGCCGGTAACGATTTTGAACTTCGTGCCGAGCAGCGCATTTAGCAGCGCCGGAAATTGATAGGTGTCGTCGTCCACCCCTGTCGCGCCGATCGTCAGTCGCTCGGTGTAGAGATCGTCGAACTTCGTTATGCCGGACGAAGACGACGCCACGCAGACACTCACCTCGTTGTTGGCGCTGCCGATCCAGGAAAATTTCGAGGGGTCGAAATTCGCGCCGTTATCGGCGAGCAACGGATCGAACGCCGCGCCACGGCTGATTGCGCCGATCACGGTTCCGTCTTTTGGCGCTGCGGTATAAAGATAGTTCGTCAGCCGCAGGCTGCGGGCGCCTTCGACATTTTTCGGAACGACAACGGGATTTCCCGGAATATGCTCGCCGAGGTCGCGCGCGATCAGGCGAGCATAAAGATCGTAGCCTTCGCCGATGTTATAACCGATATCGAGATCGATCGATTTGCCTTTATAGAATTCGGCGACGCTTTGCGCCCACGCGCTAGGAATTGGGAGAAGCGCCAAGGTGGCGGCCAAGATAATGAAGCTGGCGACGACGAAAATGACAATGCAGCTGGCGGCCGACTTCATTGCAACCCCCTAAAGTAAGCGCGCTTAATCATCGTAGCTCGGCAAAGGCTTGCGATAAATGCCACAGGACGCGGCAACCTGCGGCAACATTGCGCGTACCGGCGAAATCCCCTAATGACCACAACGAAACGTCAAGGAATGAGCCAAGAATGAACGCCACATGACCGGTATGCCGGAGCACAAATCGCCGGGGCTTGGACAAAACAAGCCGTCGGAAGAAGACGCCGGCGAGATCAAGCACCGCAAAAGGGGTCGCTGGGCCGGGAAGCGCATCCTCGTTCGCGCGCTTGTCAGTCGATCGAATCGCACATGGAATGCCATGCCCCGCTCAATGCCGGGCAAAAGCACGGTGATCTCAACAGCGCCGTGTTTTACGTGCTCAAGGGAGTGGAAGCGTTCGAGTGGCGATGGGCGAAGACGCCGAAGAAATCCGCATGGACGCGCGGCGACTATGTCTATATTCCGCCGCTGCCGTTTTCGGTAAGCGTTGCAATGGTCTAGGGCATGATCCGGAAAAGCGGAAGCCGGTTTTCCGAAGAGATTATGCCTCGTCAAATCTAGTGCGACGGGCCCGCAGCATCGCCAAGGGCGGGGCCGTCGTCTAGATTAACTCGGGGGCGGCGACGGCGCTTGCGCAGGGCAACGAGCCGACGGCGAGGCAGATCATGTCCATGTCACTGATGACGACGCGCCGGTTCGCACCTCTGTTCTGGTGCCAGTTTTTTGCCGCGTTCGGCGACAACTTTCTCAAGACCGCGCTCGTCTTCGTCATTCTGTACGAGGTCGCCGGCGCCAATTCCGCAGCCTTGATCACGCTCGCCGGCGCAACGCTGATCGCCCCGTTTTTCCTTCTTTCCGGCCTCGGCGGCGAGCTTGCCGACCGCTATGACAAAGCCTTCGTCGCCCAGCGCGTCAAGCTCGTCGAGATCGGCGCGGCGGTTGTCGCGGTTGCTGGCTTTGCCTTTCACTCGCTCATCTTGCTTTTCGCCGCCGTGCTCATGTTCGGCACGCTGGCTTCGCTATTCGGCCCAATCAAATACGGCATCCTGCCCGACCTTCTTCCCAGACGAGAGTTACCGTCCGGCAATGCGCTGATCGAGGGCGGCACCTTTCTCGCCATCCTGCTCGGCACGATCGTCGCCGGCATAGCGGCAAACGGCAAGAGCAGCCCGATCCATTTCGCGTGGTTGATGATACTGAGCGCGCTCGCGAGCTGGCTGTCGAGCCTCTTGATACCGAAAAGCGGGGAGGGCGCGCCGGATTTGGCGATCAACCGCAATGTGCTCGCCTCGACCGTCTCGCTCATCAAGCAAATTCGCGCCGACCCGCGGCTGTGGTGGGGCGGCATCGTCGCCAGCTGGTTCTGGCTGGTTGGCGCACTCGTGCTGTCGCTGTTGCCGCCGCTCGTTTCGTTCACCATCGGCGGCAGCGAGCCGGTCGTCACGCTGTTTCTGACGATCTTTTCCATCGCGGTTGCCGTCGGCTCCGGTCTTGCCGCATGGCTCGCTGCGGGCCGCATCGTGCTCTTGCCGACGCTAATTGCCGCCGTTCTGCTCGGATTGTTTTCGCTCGATCTCGGCTGGACCGCCTCCGCCATCGTACCGGCGGCAAAGCCGTTATCCATCGGTGCGTTCTTTGCATCGCGTTACAGCATCCACGTTGCGATCGATCTCGCCGGCCTCGCCGTTGCCGGTGGCCTGTTCATCGTGCCGGTTTTCACCGCCGTGCAGGTCTGGGCCGGCGCGGATCGCCGCGCCCGCGTCGTGGCGGCGGTCAACGTGCTCAACGCGGCGTTCATGGTCGTCGGCGCGATCCTGCTGGCGGTGCTGCAAAAGCTTGGCTACGGCACTCCTCTTCTGTTCGCGCTGATCGGTGTCGCCAATCTCGTGGTTGCCGTCCTGATCGGTTTGACCATGCCGGCAAGCTGGATGCACGATTTTCTTTCGATCGTGTTCCGCGCCTTCTTCCGCCTCGAGGTCAAAGGCATCGAGAATGTCGACAAAGCCGGTCACAACGCCATCATCGCGCTCAATCATGTGAGTTTCCTGGATCCGCCGCTGGCGATGTCAATCCTGCCGAAGCGCCCGGTCTTTGCGATCGACGTGAGCATTTCGAAACGATGGTGGATTCGGCCGTTCCTCGGATTCGTGCGCACCATGGCGCTCGATCCGCTCAAGCCGTTTTCCTTGCGCAGCATCATCAATGCCGTCCGCGACGGCGATATGCTGGTCATCTTTCCAGAAGGCCGCATAACCGTCACCGGCAGCCTGATGAAAGTTTATGACGGCGCCGCTTTGATCGCCGACAAATCCGACGCCATGGTGGTTCCGGTGCGGATCGAGGGACCGGAAACAACGATCTTCAGCCGGCTTACCAGCACGCAAGTGCGCCGCCGCTGGTTCCCGAAGATCACCGTCACAATTCTCGAACCGGTGCGGCTCAAGATCGATCCGCAATTCAAGGGCCGCAAACGCCGGCAGGCTGCGGGGGCAGCGCTTTATACGGTCATGTCCGAGCTTATTTTCCGCACCACGCGGACGGACCGGACGGTCATCGAAGCGCTCATCGATGCCGCAAAAATCCATGGCCCGAGCTGGCTCGCCGTCGAAGATCCGGTCAGAGGCCGGCTGACATACCGCCGCCTGTTGCAGGCGATCGCTATTCTCGGCCGCAAACTGATGCCGCTTGCGCTCGAAGGCCATGCGCTCGGCGTCATGCTGCCGACCTCGAATGCCGCGGTCGTCACCCTGTTCGGCGTGATGTCGGCGGGGCGCGTCCCGGCCATGATCAATTTCACGGCGGGCGCGGCCAACGTGCTTGCCGCCTGCCGCGCCGCGCAGCTCGACACTATTCTGACCTCGCGCGAGTTTGTCGAGAAAGGCCGGCTGGAAAACCTCGTGACACAGCTGCAGACGCAAGTGCGCATCGTCTATCTCGAGGATATCCGTGAAACCATCGGCGTCGCGGACAAGCTGCGCGCGTTATTCGGCTGGAAGAAGCCGTTGGTCGAGCGCAAGCCCGACGATTGGGCGGTGATCCTGTTCACTTCGGGCTCGGAAGGTTTGCCGAAGGGCGTCGTATTGTCCCATCGCAATATGCTGGCGAACGTCGCGCAGGCCGCCGCGCGCATCGATTTCGGCCGCGAGGACAGGCTGTTTAATGTGCTGCCGGTCTTCCACTCCTTCGGCCTCACCGCCGGAACGGTGCTGCCGCTCGTATCCGGCGTGCCGACCTACCTCTACCCCTCGCCGCTACATTACCGCACGGTGCCGGAGCTCGTTTACGGCATCTGCGCCACGGCTTTGTTCGGCACCGATACCTTCCTCAACGGCTACGCGCGCGTGGCCAATCCTTACGATTTCCGCTCGCTGCGCTACGTGCTCGCCGGCGCCGAGCCGGTAAAGGAGGCGACCCGCCAGCTCTACCTGGAAAAATTCGGCCTGCGCATTCTCGAAGGCTACGGCGTCACCGAATGCTCGCCGGTGATGGCGCTCAACACGCCGATGTTCAATAAATTCGGCACCGTCGGACGGATCCTGCCGGGCATGGAAGTGAAGCTTGAAAAGGTCGAAGGCGTCGAAGAGGGCGGCCGGCTCTGCGTCAAGGGTCCCAATGTGATGCTCGGCTATCTGCGCGCCGAAAAGCCCGGTGTCTTGGAAGCGCCGTCGGAGGGGTGGCACGATACCGGCGATATCGTCACCATCGACGAGCAAGGCTTCATCGCTATCAAAGGCCGCGCCAAGCGTTTCGCCAAGGTCGGCGGCGAGATGATTTCACTGGCGGCGGTCGAAATGCTGGCGGCGGAGTTGTGGCCCAACAACGTCACGGCGGTGTCCGCCATACCCGATCCCCGCAAGGGCGAACGGCTGATCATGGTCACCGACAAGCATGGCGCGACGCGCGGCGAATTCATGGCCTACGCGCGCAGCGAGCACGCCTCCGAACTGATGTTGCCCGCCGAAGTGGTCGTGCTCGACAAATTGCCGATGCTCGGCTCCGGCAAGGTCGATCAATTGGCGATCGACAAATTCGTCCGCGATCAGGCGGCGGAAAAAGCCGCGGCGGCGGAGTGACGCAAGATCCCGGTCGGTGAATTCACGATTTCGGCATCACGCGAGCAGCGTGGCTGGCCTTGCTGACCCGAATGGCGCTTGCGGAACCGCGCTCCTGCGGCGTCGTGATCACCAAATTCTCGGACCAGACGGTTACCCTGCGCAGCTCGCCGACGGTCTTTGCCGTGACTCCGATGTCGTGATCCGCCTCGACATGCATCGCATCGGGCAGACCGCCGAGCGCGACTTGCAGCGCTACGACGCTTTTGGCCTTGTATCGCTTGGGGTTCCCTCCACGTTGCCGGGTGTCCGACTGCCGGTCGCCGCGTTTCTTTTCAAATCCCCATTTGGACAAACCGGTGCCGTCGGGTCATCCCTAACGGTTACACGTTTGAAAGCATAGGCGCGCGGCGTGACCGCGCCAAGGCTCGAATCCAGCAGACAAAATTTGGAAATACCGCAGCCTTTGAGCGCAATCATTGGATTGCCAATGCTGTAATCTCGCTTGAAAATGGAAACCAATGTGTATTATACTATAATTTTATACACATAGATCGGGATTCCAATGCGAACCAATATCGAAATTGACGATTCGCTGATGAAGGAAGCGCAAAAAGCATCTGGACAGACCACAAAGAAAAAGACCGTCGAAGAAGCGCTTCGGTTGATGATCAAATTACGTCGCCAACGCGATGTGCGAGAGGCATTCGGCAAATATACCTGGCGTGGCAATCTGGCGCGAAGTCGTCAGGGTCGAGGCGTCAGGTGATCGTTGTCGACAGCAGTGTCTGGATTGATTTTCTCAACGGTCGTAGCGCGCGCCATGTTGGTCGATTGCAAGCCTTGCTCGGCGCCGAAGAAATCGTCGTAGGAGACTTAATGCTTTGTGAGGTTCTCCAAGACATGGCAAGCGAGCGCGAGGCCCGGCAAGTCGAGGTTTTACTGCGGCGTTTCGCGATTATCCCGATGGCCGGCCAGGCTATCGCTGTTATCGCGGCCCGGAATTTTCGTTATTTGCGTCGGCGGGGGATTACGATCCGAAAGACCATCGATTTACTCATTGGGGCATGGTGCATCGAGAGTCGCACCGCGCTTCTCCACAATGACAACGATTTTCGGTCGATGGCGCGACATCTTGGCCTTATGGAAGTTTCCGTCAGTTAAAGCGCGCTAGCCTTCCCGCATCGCCAGGACGCGATCGACCATGACGCCGGCTTCGCCGAGATAATTTGCCGGGTCGCACAATTTCTCCAGCGCGGCGCGGTCGAGATGCTTGGTGATCTCGCTGTTTTCGGCGAGCAGCTCGACGAGCGGCCGGCCGGTGGCGACCACCTTGCGGCAAATATCGTAGACGAGATCGTGCGCATATTGCCGGCCGAGATAGGGGCCAAGCCCCATCATCACCGCCTCCGATACGATAAGGCCCTTGGTGAGATCGAGATTGGCGCGCATCTTCTTCTCGTCGATCTGAAGCCCGGTGAGCACGAATTCGGTCTGCGCCAGCGCGCCGGCCGCGAGACAAAAGATTTCCGGCAGCACGATCCACTCGATCTCCCACGGTCCGGTCGCCCGTTCATGGTCCTCCACCATCGCGTCAAGGAGCGCAGCGGTCTGCTGGCGCACCACCGATGTGAGAGCGGTGATGTAGACCGAAGAGATCGGATTGCGCTTCTGCGGCATGGTCGACGACGAGCCGCGGCCCTCGTGGAACGGTTCGTACAGTTCCTCGACTTCGGTCTGCATCATCAGCTTTACGTCGAGAGCGATCTTGCCGCAGGTTCCGGTGACGAGGCCGAGGAAACAGCCGGTCTCGGCAATGGTGTCGCGTACGGTGTGCCAGGCGATGGCCGGAGTCCCGAGCTTGAGCTCTTTCATCAGTTCGGCCTGGGTGGCGAGCCCGCATCCGACGAGCGAGGACAACGTCCCCGCCGCACCGCCGAACTCGCCGACCAGCACGCGAGCGCGCAGCTCGCTTAAGCGTTGCTTGTGCCGCTCGAAGGCCGCCAGCAAGGTCGCCATCTTATAGCCGAAGGTGATCGGCACCGCCTGTTGCAGATTGCTGCGGCCCGCCATCGGAGTGTCGCGATATTTGCGCGCCAGCGCGGCGAGCGCGCCGGTAATGGCGTCGAGATGGCGCTCGATCAAAACGAGCGCCTCGCGGATTTGCATCACGGTCGCGCTGTCGGTGATGTCCTGAGTCGTGGCGCCCCAATGGCACCATTCGCCGAGGCCGTCGCGGCACAGGCCGACGAGCTGTTGCACCACCGGCAGCACCGGATAGCCGATCCGCTCGGTCTGGGCCTTGAGCTTGCTGAAATCGATTTCGGCCACATTGCAGTGCCGGCAGATTTCTTCGGCGGCCTTCTGGGGGATGATGCCGAGCCGCGCTTGCGCGCGCGCCAAAGCCGCCTCGAAATCCAGATATTTTTGCACGCGGTTTTCGTCGGAAAAGACCTGCCGCATTGCGGCGGTCGAGAAGATGTCGCGGAAAACCGCGGAATCGATCAGTGACGAAGGCATTTACGTCATTCTCCCGTCGTGTCGTAGCCGGCTCTTGCCGCGAAAGCGGCGGTCCAAGAGGATGGACCTGACGCAACCGCGCTCGATTAAACGGTCTAACAAAATGGATTTGCCAAGCCCATCCCCCTCGTCTCTGAATCGCTTCACGCCATTCCGCACGGCGTCATGCGGGTCTGATCGCGGCGTCTTGTCTGTTGCCGTCGTTAATGGACCCCTACGCTATTCCTTACAAAAGTGTGCACGACAGAAGCACGAGCCGGCCGGATTGTGAAACGCGGGAAAGCCTTGTCATTCATGCGTTTTGCGAAACAAACAATTGCCGTGCGGGCGGCGCCGGCGGAAATTCGTAAACTCTATCGTTTCACTTCGAGCTAAGCAAAATACGCATCGTAAACAATACCGCTTCAAGCAATCTTCAGCATAGCGGCAGAACTCCGCGCCGTTTCACCAAATGCACACTACCGCCGTCCCAATAATCGCCGCGACAAAACAAGGATTTCACGGCGTCGACAGGGGACGGACTTGCGCAAAAGCACCATGGTGATGATCGGCTTTGCAGTCGTGTTCGGACTGCTCGCGGTCTTCCTGGCGCAGACCTGGCTGAACAGTCAGGCCGATGCGCGCCTGAAGAGTCTCGAAGCGCAGCGTAAGGCGTCGCCGGAGCGCACGATGGTGGTCGCGAATCGGCCGCTGCGGTTCGGCGATGAGCTGAGTGCAGCGGCCCTGCGCGAAGTGCCCTGGCCGCAAAACGCCCTGCCGGCGGGCGCATTCGGCAAGATCGCCGAGCTCACGTCGGCAAGGCGCATCGTGCTGATGCCGATCGATGTCAACGAAGCGATCCTTGCCTCGAAGATTACCGGTCCCGGCCAGCGCGCCACCCTTTCCGCGATGCTCGATCAAGGGATGAAAGCGGTGACCATCCGCGTCAACGACGTCGAAGGTGTCGCCGGCTTCGTCCTGCCCGGTGATCACGTCGATGTCTTGCTGACGCGGCAAATCGACAAGACCAATGCCACAACCGATGTTGTAATCGAGAACGTGCGGGTTCTCGCGATCGATCAGCTCGCTGACGAGCGAGTCGACAAACCGTCTGTCGTCAAGGCGGTTACGCTCGAGGTTGAAGTTGTCGACGGACAGAAAATCGCGCTGGCTTCGACGCTCGGTACGCTGTCGCTGCTGTTGCGCAAGGCGGGCGAGCTTGCCGACGGCGATGCGCGGCGGGTGACGACCACCGATCTAGGTAAGCCAGCTTCGCCATCGGCGGAACGCCGGTTTGTCACGATCGGCGTCACGCGCCCAGGCAAGAATGATTCCAACAAGAGCGAACGCACTGAATATTCCGTACCCACCGAGCACGATGACCGTTCCGCCGCGCTGTTGGGTTTGGCGCCGACGCGGGAGTGATGCGGATGGCAAGGGCGCTGACGTGCGGAACGACGCGACATGAAAAATCGACTTCTGGGGAAATACCAACGGCGGGGAGGCCGGCGTGAACAACGAAGATGAAGCTCGGAATGAGCAGAACCATAGCGGCGTCGCGGGCGAAACGCCTCGGCGTTCGGGCAGGGGCATCAATATCGGCGCGCTGATGCGGCACGGCTGGATCAGGGCGGCGCTTGCCACGGCGACCATCATGGCGGCGGCGCCGGCTGTGCATGCGCAGCAGCACGTCGCGCTGGCGAGCGCGGTCCACACCTCGACCGTAACGGTCACGCTGGGAAAGACCGAAGACGTCCGCACCGACCACAACCTCGCCGATATCACGGTCGGCGATCCCGATGTGGCCGACGTCAGTCCGCTCACCGATCATTCACTGTCGATCCTCGGCAAGAAGATCGGTACCACCCGCGTGACGGTCTATGGCGACGACAAAAGGCCGGTCGGGATTTTCGACGTCGAAGTGTCCTACGACATTTCAAGGCTGAGGGCGGAGCTCGCGCGCTTTACCGGCAGCAGCATTCGAGTCTCGTCGATCAACGGGCGCATCATGCTGAGCGGAACCGCCGGCGACGCCGTTACGCTCGACAAGGCGGTGGAGATCGCGCGGCAGTTCGGTCCGGACCCGATCAATACCGTCCAGGTCATGCAGCCGCAGCAGATCATGCTGGAGGTGCGGTTCATCGAGGCGGATCGCCAGGCGAGTCGCGAACTCGGCGTTCAATGGAACGCATTCGGCAATTCGGTTCTTGCCAATGTCGGCAATCAGCTGCCCGCGAACCAGCTGCCGGTCACGAGTCCGGGTCTTTTCCAGCAGCCCGCCATCGCCAATGCCGGCCTTGGCGGCGCAAATGTGCAGCCGGGCAATTTGCCGATTTCGCCGTTAGTTTCAGCCGGCGTCCTATCGGGCGCCGCGCCGTTCGGATTTCTTGTCGGCGCGCTGTCGAACAGGCTTCAGGTCGCCGTCAACGCGCTCGAGCAGCAGGGTGCGGCGCGTAGCCTGGCCGAGCCCAACCTGGTCGCGCTGTCGGGCGATACGGCAAGCTTCCTCGCCGGCGGCGAATTTCCGATCCCGGTGCCCGGCTCATTGGGCACGGTCACCATCGACTACAAAAAATACGGCGTCGGCCTCGCATTCACGCCGACCGTGCTTGCCGGTGGCCTGATCAACTTGAAGATCGACCCCGAGGTGAGCACTCTCGATACCAGCCATCCGGTGCAAATCGCCGGCACTTCGGTGCCGCCCCTGATCGTGCGGCGCGCTTCGACGACGCTCGAACTGCGCGACGGCCAAAGCTTCATGCTCGGCGGCCTGTTGCAGAATAACGGCACCAACGATCTCGACCAGTTGCCGTGGCTCGGCGACCTGCCGGTGCTGGGAGCGCTGTTCCGCAGCACGGAATACCAGAAGAATGAGACCGATCTCGTCATCCTGGTAACGCCGCATCTCGTTCGTCCGATGGCGCCGACCGACGCGGTTCACACCCCGCTCGACGGCACGCTACCGCCGAACGACGTCGATCTTTTCCTGATGGGCAAGACCGAAGTCAGTCCATCGTTGGCGCGGCTCGCGCTCGGCGCGGTGAACCGCCCCTATGTGGGGCACATTCTGGATCTGCCGCAAAATGGAGGCGCCTATGTGTCGGTCAAAGATTGACGCCTGCCGGCTGAACGCGATTGCGTTCGCAACGCTCGCGTTCGGCGTCTGGCTCGGCGGCTGCTCCGATCTCTACTGGAATCGCCGAGAGACGATCGCCTTGGACGCCGGCAATGCCATCGCCGCCAACCAGGTCGCCCAGTCCGTGAACCCCTGGCCGCCGGCAAGCGGCGACAGGAACATCGCTTTCAACGGGCAGAAGATGCAAACGGCGGTTCAGCGCTATCGGACGAACCAAGTCATTCCGCCGATCAACGCCACGACTTCCGAGTTCGTCCCGCCGCCGGTGTCGGCAGGACAGGGCAATCCTGGCGCAGCGGGCGTGGCGGCGACGTCTCCGGCCTATGGCGGCCAGCTGGGCCCCGCGGGCTCGACGGCGAGTGCCTCGGGCTCGCAATGATTGTCGCAAGCGCAATGCGAAGTTGAAGTCATGCCGGCAAGTCGATCCACCTCCTTGGCTCAGGCCCGCATAGCGGTCATCACCGCCGATCCGGCGTTCGAGGAATTCGTTCGCGCGATTTTCGGCACGAGCGCGCAAATTGGTCTCGACCTCGTTGCGGCGCGCCTGACTGCCTGCGCGGAAACCGTCGACGTCGCCGGCGCCGCTGTCGTCGTCGTCGACCTCGGTGCGGTGGACGAGTCTGGCATGCGGGCGCTTGAGCGCCTCACCCGGCGGATCGGTGCATCGCCTCCGGTCATTGCCGTCATGGCGAAATTCGACGAGGGCATCGTACGGCGGTTGATGCAGATACGGGTAGCCGATTTTCTCGTGAAACCGATGCCGCCGGTCGAACTGGTGCGAACCTGCGTGCGGGTCGCCAAGCCGCCGTCCGATCCGGAAACGACGGAAGCGCAGATCTTCACTTTTCTTCCGGCCGTGGGGGGCGCCGGCGTCACGACGCTGGCGGTGCAGACGGCCATGATCCTGCTAAACAGCGGCGCGCGCGGCAAGACCGCGACCTGCCTCGTCGATCTCGACTTCCAGCACGGCGCCTGCGCCGACTATCTCGACCTCGAGCCGCGGCTCGATCTCGGCGAAATCGAGCCGCGTCCGGAACG
>DASPWC010000140.1:0-5647 GCA_035622055.1 Xanthobacteraceae bacterium
CGAATTCGCAACGGTCGGCGGCCCCGGCGTCGAAGGCTCGCTCATGACCTACGGTCCCGATCCGCGCAACCGGCCGGAAGCAAAGGCGGCGGTCGCCGAATTTCGCGCCAAGGGCTTCGAACCCGAGGCCTACACGCTCTACAGCTATGCCGGCGTGCAGATCATCAGACAGGCGGCGGAAGCGGCCAAATCGCTCGACCCGAAGAAAGTCGCCGAAGCAATGCATTCGGGAATGAAATTCAGCACCGTGCTCGGCGATTTGTCCTATGACTCTAAGGGCGACATCACTAAGCTCGATTATGTGATGTACATTTGGAAGAGGGACCCGAGCGGCAAGATCACCTATGTCGAATGTCCGCCATCGGGATGTACGATGTAGCGCCGATCCGGTCGACGTCGCGCTCGCCCTCGTTGCGATTACGTCACGGCCGGGCACCTGTCTCCGAATCAACCTTAAATCATTTCGCTTTAGCCCACCTTTCCCAGCGTTGGGAAAGTGTCCAACAGCCAATAGCTCACCTCGCCGAGTGCGCCGGTGAGAAACGCGATGCCGGTGAGCACCAAAAGGCCTCCCATGGCCTTTTCGACAAGGCCGAGATGCGCGCGGAACCTGGCCAGAAAGGCCGCGAAAGGCTCAACGGCTAAGGCCGCGGCGACAAACGGCACGCCGAGCCCCAGTGAATAGACGGCGAGCAGCCCCGCGCCCTTAAGCACAGTCGTTTCCGCGGCGGCGACGGCGAGAATTGCGGCGAGGATCGGCCCGATGCAGGGTGTCCAGCCAAAGGCGAAGGCAAGCCCCATCAGGTAGGCGCCCCAGAGGCCGACTGGCCTCGGGACCGCGAGCCGCTTCTCGCGCATGAGCCAGGCGATTGGCGTCAGCCCAAGAAAGTGCAGGCCCATCGCGATGATCGCGATTCCCGCAAGGACGGCGAGCTCGCCCGAATAGGCGCGAAGCTCGGCGCCGATCGCACTGGCGCTGGCGCCGAGCGCGACGAACACGGTCGAGAAGCCAAGCACGAACAACAGGGCCGCGCCGAGCGTTTCGCGCAGAACGCGGGGCTCAGGTTCCGCATCGGCGAACCGTTCCAGCGACGTGCCGGTGAGGTAGACGAGATAGGGCGGCACGAGCGGCAGCACACAGGGAGAAAGAAAGCTCAGGGTGCCGGCGGCGAGCGCAGCAAAAATCGGGACATTCGGCAAGGGCGCACTCCTTGGCGCGCGGAGTCATGCCTGCCCGACCGCTCTTGCGCAAGCGAGAATGTCGCCTGCCGCCTTGAGCGGGGTCGCGACAGCAAGCGGATACTACTCGGCCGCGCGATTGTTGCGCGTAGTTTCCTTAAGCTTCTGAATGTCCTCTGGCGACAGCCGCGGCCGATCGATGTTGAGCGTCAGCTTGTCTAGCGTACCGGTGAACTTGAATGGAACCTGGTAGTCGTCGGATACCGGCGTCCCGGTATCGGCACCGATGTCGAAGTTTTCGTCCCATTGCATGATGAGCGGAATAGTGTGGTCCATGGTTTGGTGCGCCACCTCCTTGCCGTCGACCTTGAGGATGCCGGTGCCGCCGCGGCCGATTCCGCTCACATTGTTGAAGGCGAGTGTGCCAAACCCGAGGCCGTCGTATTTGAAATCGAACTCCAGTGTGTGCTCGCCAGGAGGTAGCGCATCCGGTCCCTCCCAGCGGGTGCGCTGCAGATCAAGGAAATTATACAGAAAGACGGGCTTCCCCTTCAGCAGATAGAACCCGTAGCCGCCGAACCGGCCGCCCTGTGTTACGATCATGCCCTCAGCGCCGCTTTCTGGAATGTCAACGTCGGCCTTAAAGTTATATGAGGCGTCGAGGATGCTTGGCGCATCACCGTTCGGCGTGCCGATGATCTCGCCTGACCAGGTGAACTCGGTGCGGCCGGCGGCAAGGTTAGGTCGCGGCGCGACGATCCTGGTTGCGACCGTGGCGTCGAGCGGCTCGACTTGATATTTAGCTGCCTCGGCCCAGAACAGATCGTCCATCTCCTTGACCTTGCCGGGATACTTGTCGGCGACGTTATCAAACTGTGTCCAGTCCTTGCTGACATCGTACAGTTCATACGGAAAACTTGACGGGTCTTGGCTGACCGCGCTTGCCAGCACCCACGGTGGCCGCATGACCTTGGTGCTGGCGATCCAGCCGTCGTGGTAGATCGCGTGGTCACCCATCATCTCGAAATACTGCGTTGTATGCTGCGAGGGCGCGTTCGCGTTTGCGGCATCGAAGGTATACATGAAGCTCGTGCCTTCGATCGGACTTTGCTTGATGCCGTCGACCACGTCGGGCGCCTTGATCTTTGTCGCCTCCAGGATCGTCGGCACGATATCGATCACGTGGGTGAACTGGTTGCGGATGCCGCCTTTGTCCTTGATGACCGCGGGCCACGAGATCGCCATACCTTGGCGCACGCCGCCGAAATGCGATGCGATCTGTTTGGTCCACGAAAACGGAGTATCGAACGCCCACGTCCATGGCACCGCCATGTGCGGATAGGTCTGGTCCGAACCCCAGACATCGTAGAAATATTTGAGTTGAACATCGACGGGAACATTGACGCCCTGCAGCGAAGCCACCTCGTTCGGCGTGCCAACCAGGGAGCCCTCGGCGCTGTTGCCGTTGTCGCCGGCGATGTAGATGATCAGCGTGTTGTCAAGCTTGCCCATCCTGTCGATTTCGTTGATCACCCGGCCGATCTCATGATCGGTGTAGGCGAAGTAGGCGGCGAAAACATCCGCTTGGCGGATGAACATTTTCTTCTCGTCGTCGGAGAGCTGATCCCAACGCTTCAATAGATCGTCCGGCCAAGGCGTGAGCTTGGCATCCTGCGGGATGACGCCCAGCCGCTTCTGGTTAGCGAAGATGGTGTCGCGCAGCTTGTTCCACCCCTCGTCGAACAGGTGCATATCGCTGATCTTCTTGACCCACTCTGGCGTCGGATTGTGTGGCGCGTGGACGGCGCCGGGCACGTAATAGACAAAGAACGGCTGGTCGGCATTGATCGCCGTAATGCGTCTTAAATACTCGATCGCGTCGTCGGCCATCGCCGTGATCAAATTCCAGCCGGGCTTGCCGACATACGGATAAATCGCGGTGGTATTGCGGAACAGGTTCGGCGCCCATTGATTGGCGTCACCGCCGACGAAACCATAAAAATAGTCGAAGCCCATGCCGGTCGGCCACTGGTCGAACGGGCCGGCTTGGCTTGCCTGAAATTCCGGCGTGTTGTGATCCTTCCCGAACCATGACGTCCAGTAGCCGTTATCTTTTAGGATACGGCCGATGGTCGCCTTGTCTCGGGTCATGATGCTGTTGTAGCCGGGATAGCCGGTCGACTGTTCGGCAACGACGCCGAAGCCCATCGAATGATGATTGCGGCCAGTAATGATGGCCGCGCGAGTCGGCGAACACAGCGCAGTTGAATTGAAGTTGGTATAACGCAGTCCGTTAGCGGCAATTCTGTCGAGTGTCGGTGTCGGGACGACGCCCCCGAACGTACTGGTGACGCCAAAGCCGGTATCATCCGTCATGATCAGCAAGATGTTCGGCGCATCCTTGGGCGGCACAACCCGCATTGGCCAATAGGGCGTCGATTGCGCGGCATTACGCTCGATCTTGCCTTCGAATTTCTGCGGTGGCGGCGGTAGCTGGCTGCCCTCAATCGTCGTCGTCGCGCTTGGTGAACCGGGTGTGCCCGTAACCTCCTGGGCTATCGTCGGCGCGGACGCCGATAACACGCCGATGGCTATGACCGAAACGCTCGTGATCCATTGATTGGCCCGCATTGTCGCCTCCGAAACGCGCTGCGCCAGCCAGATCGCGCGCTGGATTATTTAATGTCGCGCGATCGGAAAGGACTTTGACCTAAATCAAGATTTTCCGCGTGGACTTTTCGGTCCAGGCAGATTGCGCGGGTGAGGCGCCGCCTGCTCAAATTCCCGTTTACACTGACTGTTCCAAACAATTGACCTTTCGCGAAAAATCCTCTCCGCTTAATCCATCTTGTGAGGATCGGTTGCGCAACCTGATCACCGACGTTCCCGGGCTCAAAGTCGGCAACGCCGAAGACCTCCGTCTCGGCTCTGGCTCAACCGCGCTCGTCTTCGACGCACCGGCCGTCGCCTCGGTGGATGTGCGCGGCGGAGGTCCCGGCACCCGCGAAACCGACCTGCTCGATCCGGAGCGGACCGTGCCGGGGATCGACGCTATCGTCCTGTCCGGCGGCTCGGCCTTTGGGCTTGACGCCGCGTCAGGGGTGCAGGCTTGGCTTCGCGAACAAGGCCGCGGCTTCGCGATCGGCGCGACGCGCGTTCCAATCGTGTCCGCCGCCGTCTTGTTCGACCTGTTGAGCGCCAGCGACAAGAACTGGGGCCGCTTTCCGCCGTATCGCGAGCTCGGCTATAGCGCCGCCGCCAAAGCGGCACTCGATTTTTCCCTCGGCAGCGTCGGGGCCGGCACCGGCGCGACCACGGTCGATTACAAGGGCGGCCTCGGTTCGGCCTCGGCGCAAACTGAAGACGGATTGACCGTCGGCGCCCTCGCGGCGGTGAACGCCGTCGGCAGCGTCGTCGTTGGAGGCGGGCCGTGGTTTTGGGCGGCGCCCTTCGAGCTGGACGGCGAGTTCGGCGGCCGTGGTCTCCCCGACCGGTTTTCCCCGCAAGCGCTGGAACCGGCCATGAAAGGCGCCGCGCACGAATCCACCACGCTCGTCGCAGTCGCGACCGACGCCGTCTTGACCAAAGCGGAAGCCAAGCGGCTCGCCGTGATGGCTCAATCGGGCCTATCGCGCGCGATTTATCCGGTGCATAGCCCGCTCGACGGCGACGTCGTGTTCGCGGCATCGACCGGACAGCGAGTGCTCGCGGATCCGTTGCGTGGTCTCGCCCGTCTTGGCGCGCTGGCCGCCAATGTTGTGGCGCGCGCCGTAGCGCGGGGCGTCTTCGCAGCGCACGCTCTGCCTGGGGATGCCCTGCCGACCTGGAACGATCGGTTCGGCCGCTAACCCACAGAGGAATTGAGGGAATTGTCGGTTCCCGCCAATGGCAACCACAATACTCATCTTTCACTTCTCGGGCCGTGGTTTTCGTTGACTCCCACTCCGATTGCGCCTTCACTCGCGCCAAGCTCGACAAGAACGAATAATGGAGGTTGCGATGCGGATTGTCGGAGTCGTAATTGCGGCGTTGCTGACCTTGGGTCTGGCGGCGTTCGGGGTCGTGACCGCGCAGAACGCCGCCGGCTCGTCCTCACTGATTGCGCTTGCCGCGCATTTCATCTCACCTCCACAAAGCACGCACACCGCCACGGCGCAGGCGCCGGCTAGTCAGCCGCCTGCTCCGGTCGCCCAGGCGCGTGTTGTGCAAACACCGGTCATCCAAGTCGCCCAGGCGGCATCGGCTTCTCGGAGCGATGCGCCGCCAGCGCCGGCGCCAACCGTGCTCGCCCAAAATAGTGCGGCGCCCGCCGCGGCGCCGGCAGCGCCGCCGCCGCCCGCCGCCGCGCCCGCCAGCGCCGCGAGCCCGCCGCCGGCTGCGAAGGCTATTCCCGCTTGCAACAATCCCGATGCAATCGGCTTGGCGCGCGTCGTTGAAATCGACACGACCGGGGGTCCGGCCTTCGGAA
>DASPWC010000141.1:0-2822 GCA_035622055.1 Xanthobacteraceae bacterium
GTTCGTCGCGGTATCGGTTGGCGCCACCTTTATCAGCGCGGAACGCAGCACCGCCACCCGCACGTTCATGAGCCCGGTCGTTTTTCACTACAGCAGCATCCTCCTGCTCAGCCTCATCGCGCTGATCCCCGGCCACACGCCGGTCTCGCTCGCCATTGGCATCGCCGCCATTGCCGTAACGGGCCTCGCCTACACTACGGTGGTGCTGGTCGGCCTGGCGCGCGCGTCGATCACCGATACGGCGGACCGGCTCGGTTATGGCTTTTTTCCGCTGATGGCCTATCTCACAATGCTGGCCGCGGCGGGACTGGCCGCGGCGGGGCTTCCTCTCAACGCCGACTTGCTGGCCGGCGCGCTGCTTCTTCTTCTGGCGATCAACATCCGCAACGCCTGGGACCTGCTGCTCGCCTTCGCACGCCGGATTGCCAGCCGAACTCCCGACACCTGATCGCGGCGAAGTGCGCGCGTGACCGGGGCCCCAGGCTAGATTTGGCTGGATTGCTTCGTCGCTTTCGCTCCTCGCATACAAAACAAGGAGACTCACATTGCGCAGATCACACTATCCCGGCTGGCGGACGCTCGAAGAGTCGCGGGCATTGCCGCTACAAACGCGCCGCGATCTGGCTCAGCGCGCGCAATGCCGATCTGCTCGGCTCGTTCCGGCATTGCGCCAACAAACGCTGCCGGCGCGCGCGGACCTGTTGCGGCGAGGCAGATCGGTGCCTGCACAGGCTTTGGAAATTGACGCAACGAGTTCGCACGATTGGACGGTCTTGCGAATACGTGAGCGCGCCTTCCGCCCGCTTTCGCGGTGACGAGCGGAGTTTGGATTTTCCACTCATTCCCGCGTACGCGGGATTCAGCCGACACAATATGCGCTGGATTGCTTCGCTCCACTTCGTTGCGCTCGCAATGACGAACCGTTCTCGCGGCGCGCCTTTGCGCCCCGAGCCATGCAAACAAAGCCACGAAAGCGTTTTGCCTCCTCAAAAATGAAGGGAGGCGGAGCGCCGACAGGCGCACCATCCATGAGCCGCGCCACACGCATGCCGCGCAGCCCCTCAGTTCGCGCAGTCGCTTGAAGCCGCAAGGCCGGCGAAGCGCTCGGTCATCCAGGTGACGGCTATGCGCGCGCTCTCGATGGCGACAACACCGTGCCCGACGCCCGGCATCTTGCGCAACCGCACCCGGCTTCCCGCCTTGCAGAGCTGTTGCATGTAGTTTTCAGTGACTTGCGGCTGGATGATGGTGTCGGCGGTTCCCTGGGCGAGAAAGACCGGAATCTCACGCGGCAATGTTCGCGCGGAATTGCGAGTTAACGGCGAGCGCCACGGTTCGACCTCGGTCGGGCTGCCGACCGACAAAAAGTTTTCTTCCAGCGGACGTTCGGTGATGCGGCGTTCCCTTAGATCGAAAATGGACTCCAGACATTCCTCAGCCAAACGATCGATGGCGGGCATCGCAGCGGGTACGACAACATTTTGAATGGGCGCGCCGTAAACGCGCGCCCAGGACCATAAAGTCATAGCGGCGATATTCTTTCCGCCTGCGGAGCTCAGATCATCGTTGATGAGCGTCGCAAGCTCGCTCGCCGGAGCGGCCGCGGCAACGCCGAGAAGGCTCAATTCCGGCGCGTAGGAATTCGCAAGCATGCCGGTGAAAAGCGCCGCTTGGCCGCCTTGCGAATGTCCCCACACTGTAAACCGCGCCGAGTCGCCAACGCCCGGCAGCATTCGGGCGGCGCGGACCGAATCCAGCACGGCTCGCGCTTCGCTCACGCCGACCAGATAGGGGTGAGGCCCCGGCGTGCCCAGTCCGGGATAGTCGGTTGCGGCGACGGCGTAGCCGTGCTCCACCATGTCCCTCAACCCCTGTATTTGCTGAAATCCGAAAATCGCCAGCGACGGCGCGCAGCGCGGAATAATTCCCGTCGTCGGATGCGCCCAGGCGACGATCGCACGCCCATCCGGCGGCGGCGGCCCCGGCGGCACGACGAACATACCGGACACTGCAATCGGTTCGTCATTCAGGCCGGTAGAGCGATAGAGTACGCGATAAGCCGCGCCACCCGCGAAGGGCATGGGCTCCCGCCGAATAATCGTTCCGGCGGGTCCGGCGATCTCCTGTTCGCTGGCCCGATAGAACGCCGACTGCGCTAGGCTTGCGTGAGAGGGCAAAAGTGAGCCGATGGAGACGAAAATCGCCGGAAGGAAAGCGCGCCTGACGCGCGCCGACATTGCCGATGCCGCCGCGCAGCCGAGAGACGCGATGCAATCCCGTCGCTTCATAAGCCTCCGCTCGCGGTCGAAGCTACGCGCTGCCGACCACATATGTACGGTGATGGTCTTCGCATGTCGGCAATTTCCGATTTCAAACGATACTGCCGGTGAGCGTTTCACCGCGGTTAGATTATGCGGCGGCGGTGCAAAATAGATGTCGGTTGGTGCAAAATGAAGGCCGTCAACGGCGCCGGCAACGGGACGTGGCAACGGTTGCAGAGGCCTTTGATCGTTCTGCTGGCCTGGGTGCTCATTGCTCTGGCATTGATTTACGTCGTTTATCGCTGGGTCGATCCGCTGCCGCCGCGCCGGCTGACAATTGCCGTCGGCGGAGCAGGGTCCGTATACGACGACTTTGCAAAGCAGTACGCGCGAATACTGGCGCGCAACGGCGTCACGCTCAACATTCGCACCACTGCCGGCGCGCTGGAGAACCTCGATCTGCTGCGCAATCCCGCTTCAGGCGTGCAGGCTGCGCTGAGCACGTTTGGCTTCAATCAACCGAGCGATACGGATTCTCTCGATTCGCTGGGCGGTATATTC
>DASPWC010000142.1:0-2900 GCA_035622055.1 Xanthobacteraceae bacterium
AAGCCGAAGCCCGCCGGCCATATTACCTATCGCGCGGTGCTGCCGGCCGCCGAGATACCGGAACAGTACCGCTGGTGGAACATGGGATTCTGGGCAGGCGAGAAGGTGCACTTCGTGCTTTATCCGCTGCGCACCGGCGAATTGTACAACCTCGTCGCCGTGTTTCACTCCGACCGCTACGAGGAGGGCTGGGACAGTTACGGCGACCCGGCCGAGCTGCACGAGCGTTTCGCGCAGACTTGCGCGCCGGTGCGCGCGCTCCTTAATAAGATCGAAAGCTGGCGGATGTGGGTGTTGTGCGACCGGCCGCCGATCAAGCAGTGGAG
This sequence comes from Xanthobacteraceae bacterium, assembly GCA_035622055.1. Classification (GTDB taxonomy): domain Bacteria; phylum Pseudomonadota; class Alphaproteobacteria; order Rhizobiales; family Xanthobacteraceae; genus BOG-931. The sequence continues at coordinate 327 of DASPWC010000142.1, forward strand.
CCGCGGGCGCATCACGCTCCTCGGCGACGCCGCGCATCCGATGCTGCAATATCTCGCGCAAGGTGCCTGCATGTCGATCGAGGACGCGGTCTGTCTCGCCGGCCAGGCTGTGGCGGCGGACGGCGACTACGCCGCGGCGTTCCGCGCTTACCAGGCGGCGCGCTACCTGCGCACCGGACGCGTGCAGATCATGGCGCGCATCTACGGCGAGTTCTATCACGCCGGCGGCGTCGCCAAGGAGCTGCGCAACATGATGCTGGGGTCGCGCACGCCGGACGAGGCCATGGCCGGCATGGAATGGCTCTACGGCGAGCAGAAGGAATTGACGCGAAGTGGAGCGGGGGCGCGTTAGCTTCGCCGTCTCACATGATCTTAAACGCCGCGTCGGGCCATCCGGCGCCTGCATCAGTTGAATATAAAGCGCCGCGAACGAAATCATTTCGTTCTTTACGCCGCGCGCTCCGTAGCTTTTCTTTCATGGATTGTGATGCAACCTCGTGCTGCTTGATTCGCAACCGCGAGCAGATATTCGGATGTGGAATGCGCAACAGAGCAAGATGATCGAATTGATCAGAGAGTTGACGCTGGACGAACTGAACGCGGTCTCTGGCGGTGACGGCGTCCCGACACCAAATTGCACCGGCGACGGTGATCCTCGTTGTGGTCCGCCGCCGCCGGACTGCCCATGGTACACCCCTTCTGTTGAGGCGCGGCTAGCCCGGTTTAACCGTGAGCGCTACCGCACGGGGAGCGGCGCTTCAATCGCGAAATCCGGGGGCGGCGACGCCGCGCCCGGATTTCTTTTTTGCTGGTATCGTTAGAACGGTCGCGGAGCTCGCCTACGGCGGGCATCCACGTCTTGAGCGCGGCAAACGAAGACATGGATGGCCGGAACAAGTCGGGCCATGACGAAAGGATCAGACGATCGCGCCTCTCGGCGCCCGCTGAAAATCACATCCTGCGGCCGGAACGAGCCCGGCCACGACGGAAAATCCTAAGCGTGACCGCCCGCGTGCATGCCGCTGCGCGCCACGCCGGCGGCGCCCTCGGCGCGATTGAAATCCGGCAGCGGCGGCGGACCCCAGATCGTGGTATTGCCCGCGGTCCAGGTCTTCGGCCGCTGCGGGGTGTCTTGGTGCCACGGCCGCGGCTCGAAATAGCCGAGCTCCTCGTCGACCATCTGATCCAGCTCGCAGAACAATTCGATCACCTGATCGTCCGGGTTGCGGTGATAGGTGGCGATGTTGTGGCCGGGTCCGTGACGCAGCGGTCCCCAGATGATCGGGACTTTCTTCTGCCCGAACAGGTCGCAGGAATTCTGCAGGTGAATGAAATCCTTCAGCTCGAACGCCATGTGATGCATTTTCACGTTCGCGCCGCTGATGAAGTTCACGGTGTGATGATTGGTGTTGCAGCGCATGAAGACGAAGAAGTCGTCGATCCAATCGGAGACGCGGAAGCCGAGCACCTTGGAATAGAACTCCGCCGTCTTCTGCGGGCTCTCGACCACGAAGGCGATATGGCCGAGCTTCAGCGGCCCGACGCCGTGATGCTGCAAATGCTTGCCGAGATAGCTCCACTCCTTGAACAGCGCGATGGTGGTGCCCTTGTTGTCCTTGAACGCGAGCAGCGGTCCGATGCCGGCAATGGAGTCGTTGCGCAGCTCGCTTTTGATGCCGTCCTTTTCGAGCTCGCGGGCAAGCGCGCCGAAATCGGAATTGGGCGCGACTTCGAATGACAGCGTGGTGCAGCGCTCGGCGGAACCCTTGTTGATCTGAATGGCGAGCTGACCGACTTTGCTGGCGAGGAAGGCGCGGTCCTTTTCGCGCTCGGCCAGAACGAGGCCCACGACCTCGGTATAGTAATCGATCATCCGCTCTATGTCGGGGGTTTCGAATGTGGCGTGTCCGATGCGCCTCGCCTTGACCATTGCTTTGTCTCCAGGGACCCGATTGCGACGGGCCCGATTGCGTTTCCTTGGGTGCGAGTCAACCACCGCGGCGGGATCGACTCAAGGGCCGCCGCGCGCGGGGCGGTCTTGCCAAGAAAGCGCAATCGCGGTTTGGTCGCGGTCAAATTTGCGGGAGGGAGGCAATGGCGCGACGCGCTGGCTACAGACTTGCGACGTATAAATCGAACAGCGGGCCGCGCGCGGCGCTCGTTGTCGCGGACCGCGTATTCGATGCCGCGGCGCTGACCGGCAAGCCGGCTTATGCGACGGTGCTCGGCATTCTGGCCGACTGGAAATCTGCCGCGGCCGCGCTGCAAAAGGCCGCCGCGCGCGCCGGCAAAGGCGGCAAGAGCCGCGCGAAAAGCCAGCCGCTCGCCAAGACCAAATTGCTCGCGCCCGTGCAATTTCCCTCGGCGATTTATTGCGCCGGGTCGAACTATGCCGATCACGCCGCCGAAATGGCGGCGCGCGACAACCGCCCACCGCCGCCCGATCCGCATACGCAAGGCCTGAAGGCGTGGCATTTTCTCAAAGCTCCGCACGCGATCGCCGACCCGGGGACAGCCGTGAAGATTTCCGGCTATTCCGAGCAGATGGACTGGGAAGTGGAGCTCGCGGCCGTG
>DASPWC010000143.1:0-3111 GCA_035622055.1 Xanthobacteraceae bacterium
GTTTCGCCGCCCGTTCGATCTTCGCCTCCTGGGCGCATTTGCGCTTGCAGCTTTTCTGATTGCCCCCAGCTTCGGATTGCGCGCGCAGGACGCCGACCCGGTGGTCGCTCGCGCCAACGGCGTCGACATTCACCAGAGCGATCTCACGATGGCGGAGGACGACATCGGCTCCGGCATGCCGCAAATGGGCCCGGACCAAAAACGCGACTACCTCATAACCTACCTTGCCGACGTTATTATTCTGTCGCAAGCCGCCGACAAGCAACAGCTCGGCAATCGCAGCAACGTGAAGCAGCGCATCGAGTTCGAACGCCACAAAGCCTTGATGGAGGCGCTGCTGCAGGACACCGCACAGGCCGCCAAGACCGACGAGGCGCTCCACAAGGTTTACGACGAAGCGGTCAAGCAGATGCCGAGCGAACAAGAGGTGCGCGCACGGCATATTCTCGTCCCGACCGAAGATGAAGCCAAGGAAATCGAAACCCAACTGAAAAACGGCGCCGATTTCGCGACGCTGGCGAAGCAAAAATCGAAGGATCCGGGCGCGGCGGATGGCGGCGATCTCGGCTATTTCACCAAAGATCAAATGGTGCCGGAATTCGCCGACGTCGCTTTCAAGCTCGACAAAGGACAGATTTCCGATCCCGTGAAGACGCAGTTCGGCTGGCACATCATCAAGGTCGAGGACAAGCGCACCAAGCCGACCCCGACCTTCGACGAGGTCAAGGGCCAACTGCAAAACTACGTCGCCCGTCGCGCGCAGGCGGAGCTCGTCGCTAATCTTCGCAAAACCGCAACGATCGAGCGCGTCGATCAGCCGGCGAGCCAGCCGGATCCTTCGGCGCTCAACCCGGCCGCGCCAGCAAAGAAATAATTTACCCTTGCGGCTCGGACAAAAACGCGTCATTCCGGCTAAGCGACGCGAGTTCCGGACTCCATAATCCCGGCATTGAGAGGTCGATCCGGCGACGCTGTAATTATGGATTCCGGGCTCGCGCGCTTCGCCCGCGCCTGGAATGACCAAATGTCCCCCGCCATTTCCCCGCTCGCTCCGAAAGCGTTTCCCGCCCTGCCGGCGATCGCCGGCGTGCGTCTGGCGACCGCCGCCGCCGGCATTCGGTATCGTGGCCGCACCGATGTCATGCTCGCGGTATTTGACCGCGACACAAACGTTGCCGGGGTGTTCACCCGGTCAAAATGCCCCTCCGCACCGGTCGAATGGTGCCGCACGCACCTCAAGGGCGGGCGCGCCCGCGCGCTTGTCGTCAATTCCGGCAACGCCAATGCATTCACCGGCAAAAGTGGCCGCATGGCTTGCGCGCTGACGGCAAAATTTGCGGCTGCGGCGGTCGGCTGCAAGACTTCCGAAGTATTCCTCGCCTCGACCGGCGTCATCGGCGAGCCGCTCGCCGCGCATACCTTTGAGGCGGTCATGACCAAGCTCGTCGCCGCAGCACGGCCGGATGGCTATGGCGATGCCGCCGAGGCGATCATGACCACCGACACGTTTCCCAAACTGGCGACGGCGCGCACGCGCATTGCCGGAACTGAGGTCGTAATCAATGGCTTCGCCAAGGGCGCGGGCATGATCGCACCCGACATGGCAACCATGCTGGCCTTTGTCTTCACCGACGCGTCTATTTCGTCGCCGGTTTTGCAGACGTTATTGCGCGAGGGCGTCGTCGACACGTTCAACGCCGTGACCATCGACGGCGACACATCGACCTCGGACACGCTGCTGGCCTTTGCTACCGGCGGCGCCGAGACCGCGCCCCGCGTCACGCGCAGCAACGATCCGCGCCTGGTGCCGTTCCGCAAGGCGTTCAATGCCGTGCTGGCCAGTCTATCAGAGCAAGTCGCGCGCGATGGCGAAGGCGCCCGCAAACTTGTCGAGATCATCGTCGAAGGCGCGGTCTCCAAAACCTCCGCCCGCCGTATTGCGCTGTCGATCGCCAATTCACCGCTCGTCAAAACCGCGATTGCCGGAGAGGATGCCAATTGGGGCCGCGTCGTCATGGCAGTGGGCAAAGCCGGCGAGCCGGCCGATCGCGACCGGCTGTCGATATGGTTTGGCGGCATTCGCGTCGCTCATAAGGGCGCGCGCGACCCCGCCTACAACGAAGCGGCCGTTTCGGCGGCAATGACGAAACCCGAAATTACGCTCAAAGTCGCGCTCGGTCTCGGCAAGGGACGCGATCGCGTGCTGACCTGTGATTTGACCAAAGAGTATGTCGTCATCAATGGGGACTATCGAAGTTGATGGCCGCCGGCAAAAACGTTCGCAGCGGAACACTCGACATCGCCTACGAAGAAAGCGGTGCCGCCACAGGCACGCCGGTCTTCCTCATGCACGGCTGGCCCTATGATCCGCGCTGTTATGATGAGGTGATCCCGCCGCTTTGCGCGGCCGGCGCTCGCGTGATCGTGCCTTATCTGCGCGGCTTCGGGGCGACGCGCTTTCTGTCCGCCGAAACGCCGCGATCGGGCCAGCAAGCTGCGCTCGGCCACGATCTGCGCGAACTGCTCGATGCCCTAGCCGTCGATCAGGCATTGCTCGCCGGCTATGACTGGGGCGGCCGCGCCGCCTGCATTGTCGCGGCGCTGTGGCCGCAGCGCGTGCGCGGCCTAGTGACGGTCAACGGCTACAACATCCAGGACATTCCGGGCTCGGCCGAACCGCTGCCGCCCACGCAAGAACGGCGTTTCTGGTACCAATGGTATTTCCAGACCGAGCGCGGCCGCGCCGGGCTGGAGCGCAACCGTCGCGCATTGTGCCGGCTATTGTGGGAGCTGTGGTCGCCGCATTGGACGTTTGACGACGCCACATTCGCACGCAGCGCCGCATCGTTCGACAACGAGGACTTTGTCGCGGTCACGATACAGTCCTACCGGCATCGCTACAGCAACGCCGAGGGTGATCCGAAGCTTGAAGAGATTGAGCGGCGGCTCGCCGCAAAGCCCAAAATCACCGTGCCAAGCATCGCTCTGCAAGGCGACGCCGATGGCGTCTTGCCACCGCAGGCATCCGAAAAGCATGCGGCGTTCTTTTCCGGACCGTACCAACGCCGCTTGCTGCCGAAGATCGGCCATAACCCGCCTCAGGAAGCGCCG
>DASPWC010000144.1:0-6544 GCA_035622055.1 Xanthobacteraceae bacterium
AAGCGCCGCGATCAGCGAGCGGGCCGAGGATTGGATCAGCGGCGGAATATCGTGGATCGCGAGCTTGATGCTGACGTTGTTGAAACCCCAGCTCAAGCAAAGCCCGATCGTCACCGCGATCGCGGTCGCGTCGAGTGGACGGGACGATTGGGGGGACTTCACTGTGGTTCAGTTCAATTGCAATTGCGTTATCGTTCGCGGCAATGCGAGCAGATTCCGGTGATTTCGATCACGGGACTCTTTGGTGAAAATCCCGCGGCGTGCGACGAGGCTTTAAGCGCTTCAGCGGCGTTGTCTCCCAGCGTCTCGCCGACCGTGCCGCAGCGCTCACAAATCAAAAAGATAACGAGATCGTCGTCGGTATGGTTGCGGACGCAAGCGACGAAAGCGTTACGCGTCTCGATACGATGGTTGTCGCTCAGGAAATCGAGCGCGCGGTAGATCGTGATCGGGGCGGGACGGGTTCGCCGCCCCAATCGGTCCATGATTTCGTAGGCGCCAAGCGGACGGTGGCTCGCCAGCAGAGCTTCCAGGACTTGCCGTCGCATCGGGGTGAGCCGTTGCGCCCGCGCGGCGCATTGAGCTTCCGCGTGCGCAATGGCGGCGCTGGCGCAACAGCCGTGGTCGTAATCCGGGGCCGGGAAAATGGCGCGCGGCATGATTGCATGGCTCATTCATGGGCCGCCTTTGCTGGATGGCGGCTGATTTCCCGGCACTTTAGCGGATCGTGCAGGGATCGCGAAAAGGTGACAACCGCCAGGCGGTTTGATGTTGCACCGCAGCAAAAAGCGGCTCAGATTCTTGGGCCGCCGCGGATCTCGCCCGGCGCCACAAGAACTGGGGACTGACATGCTGAAGGGAAAGTCCGCACTGGTGACCGGTTCGACGTCGGGTATTGGCCTTGGCATCGCGCGTGCGCTTGCCGCTCAAGGCGCCAATGTCACCATCAACGGCTTTGGCGACAAGAGTGCGATCGAAAAAGAACGTGCGGCCATCGAAGCGGATTTCAAGGTCAAGGCGCTCTACTCGGCCGCGGACATGACCAAACCGGGCGAAATCGCCGAAATGGTGCGCACCAGCGAGAAGACATTCGGCACGCTCGATGTGCTCGTCAACAACGCCGGAATCCAATACGTCGCGCCGATCGAGGACTTTCCGATCGAGAAATGGGACCAGATCATCGCTATCAATCTATCGGCGGCCTTTCTTGCGATTCGTGCGGCGGTGCCAGGGATGAAATCGCGAAAATGGGGCCGCATCATCAGCACGGCTTCGGCGCATTCACTGGTCGCTTCGCCGTTCAAGGTTGCCTACGTTTCAGCAAAACACGGAATTGCCGGTTTGACCAAGACGGTGGCGCTCGAACTTGCGACCTTTGGCGTTACCTGCAATTGTATCAGCCCCGGCTATGTTTGGACCCCGTTGGTCGAAAAGCAGATTCCCGATACCGCCAAGGCGCGAGGCATGACTGAAGAACAAGTCAAACGCGACGTCTTGTTGGCCGCGCAACCGACGAAGGAATTCGTCACGGTCGAAGAAGTTGCCGACCTCGCCGTTTATCTTTGCTCCGATGCGGCCAGGTCGATTACAGGCGCAAACCTGTCGATCGACGGCGGCTGGACCGCGGAATGAGCTTGTCTCACTGCGGCGGCGCCGTCGCATGGTTTCGCCGCGGTCGTCCTCGGCCGCGGACGACAATTCATCACTAGCGCAAAGACCCATTGATCTAACGCCTTGTCTTCGTCGCCCGAAATACGATTGCAGGCGATGGGATTTAAGAAAGCTTACAAATGAAGAATATCCTCAACTCGTTATTGCCGGCGCGAGCGGCCGATCAAAAAGGGTCGGTAAAGACCAAGCGCATTAATCTTGCGCTGCAAGGAGGCGGCGCACACGGTGCGTTCACGTGGGGCGTGCTCGAACAAATCTTGAGCGACGAGCGACTGAGCATCGAAGGAATCTCGGGCACTTCGGCAGGGGCCATCAACGCCGTGATGCTGGCCGACGGTCTTTGCAGCGGCGGCCGCCAGGAAGCGCAAAAACGGCTTGCCGATTTCTGGCGCTCGGCGTCGAGCACGGGCAATCTACCGGCGCTGCAGCGCGCCGTACTAGAGCGGATTTTGTCATTCACGCCTCTCGAAGGCACGCCGGTGCAGGCCTGGTTCGATACACTATCGCGCTATTTTTCGCCTTATGACGTCAATCCGCTTAACATCAATCCGTTGAAGGACTTGATCGAACGGTTTGTCGATTTTCAGAAGCTGCGCGACAATACCGATTTGCAGATTTTCGTTTCGGCGACCAACGTGCAGACGGGCAGGGTGCGGATTTTCCCGCGCGATCGGATCACCGCAGACGCGGTCATGGCGTCGGCCTGTCTGCCGCATCTGTTCCGCGCCGTCGAAATCGACGGCGTGCCCTATTGGGACGGCGGCTATCTCGGCAATCCGGTCATCTTTCCGTTTTTTCGCACCACGACCACGGAGGACGTCCTTGTCGTTCAGATTAATCCTTTGTTCCGGCAGTCGACGCCGATGTCGTCCAGCGAGATCGTGAACCGCATCAACGAGATCACGTTCAACTCGTCGCTGATCGGCGAATATCGCGCCATCGAATTCGTCGCCCGATTGATCGATCAAGGCAAGCTGCCGCGCGGCACCGGTCCGGGAGAATATCGGCGCATCAATGTTCACCGCATCGTGCTCGACCGCTTCGGCACCCATTTCGATTCGTTCAGCAGGCTTTCCACCGACTACGATTTTTTCGAGATGCTTCACGTCAGCGGCAAACGCGCCGCGCGTCGCTTTCTCGACGCGCATTTCGACGATATCGGCGTGAAGAGCACCGTCGATCTGCGCGCGGAGGCGCAAGCCGAACGGGCATGATATATTGGCGACCGTGTGTGCCGCGACTTCCGCTCCCCCGGTCCTCCTGACCGCCGACGTCGGATCGACGCGGCTCGAAATTTGCGTCGCCGACATCACAACGCTCACGGTCGACGCCGTGGTCAATGCGGCGAACCGCAGCCTCCTTGGCGGCGGCGGGGTCGATGGAGCCATCCACCGTGCCGCAGGGCCGGATCTGCTTGCCGAATGTCGGACGCTTGGTTCTTGCGAGACCGGATCGGCTAAAATCTCTCGCGGCTACCGATTAGCGGCCAAACATGTCATCCATGCCGTGGGTCCTGTCTGGCGGGGAGGGAGCGCACGCGAGGATGAGCTGCTGGCATCCTGCTATCGCAGCGCCATCGACATTGCCGCCTCGCATCGCCTCGCATCCCTGGCATTCCCCGCAATATCGACGGGCGTTTATGGCTTTCCCGCCGACCGCGCCGCGCGCGTTGCCGTGGGTACGGTCGCCGGCGAACTGGCGGCGTCGCAGCGCGGCATCGAGCGCATTCTGTTCTGCTGCTTCGCGCAGGGCGCCGCCGACCATCACATCACGGCTTTTGCCGAGCTTGGGCTGGTTTGACCCGCGCGAACGCGTTCGATAGCCCCAGCCCGCCCTGACCCGGTGCAACGATAAGCCGTACGATTCCACTGGATTAATTTAATAAGCCTACTTATAGTAAGCTTACATCATCAGCGGATAAATGGCCATGTTAACGCGCTCCTTAAATAGAGAATTTGCCTTTTCCATCAACGACGTAGCACGAATGCTACGGACCTATGCAGACTTCAAGGCGGCCCAGTTCGGCATTACCCGCGCCCAATGGGTCGTCCTGGTCAGGCTCGACCGGTTTGAGGGTCTCAAACAGTCCGAACTTGCCGACATGCTCGACCTGCAGCCGATCACGCTGACGCGCCTCCTGGATCGTCTATGCCGTTCGGGGCTCATCGAACGCCGCCCCGATCCCAATGACCGCCGCGCCAACCGGCTCTACCTCACCGCTAGCGCCCGCCCGTTGCTCGAGCGGCTCGGCGACCTCGGCGATGAATTGATGGCGACGGCGCTCGTGGGCGTCGAACGCGAAGGCATCGAGCTCATGGTCGCGCAGCTCGCGACCGTGAAGGAGAACCTGCGCCAGGCCATTGCACAGCGGGCGGCGGCTCCGGGGGGAGAGCGGCACTATGGCTGATACGATCCTGAAATTGGTTCCGGCTGAGACAGCGGGTGAGCCGCGTCTATCGCCGTTTCTCGGCGCGCTGCGCCGGCGCAAGCGGTTTGTTTTGATGGTGGTTCTGCCCTTCGCTGCGGTCCTTGTCGGCGGATTTTCATACGTTACCGGAGGCCGCTACGTGTCGACCGACAACGCCTATGTGCACGCGGCGAAGCTCATGGTGTCGACCGACGTTTCCGGCATTGTCAGTTCAGTCGATGTGCATGAGGGCCAATCGGTCAAAGCCGGCGACGTGCTATTCCGTCTCGATCCAAAACAGTTCCAGATCGCGCTCGACAATGCCAAGGCCAACTTGGCGCAGACCGCGCTCACCATCCAGGCGATGAAGCAGGATTACGTGCGTATGCAGAACGACGTCGCTGCCGAGCAGGCCCAGGTCGGATTGGATCAGACGACCTTCGACCGCGATTCGGCGCTGCTGCGCAGCGCCACCGTTTCGCAGTCGAGCTACGATCAGGCGCGCTATACGCTCGATGCCGACAAAGCAAAGCTGCAGGCGTTTCAGGAGCAGGCGCACGTTCAGCTCGCGCGGCTTGGCGGCAACGCCGACATTCCCGTAGCGCAGCACCCGCAATATTTGCAGGCCCAGACGCAGGTCGACGAAGCGCAGCGCCAGCTCGATCATACGATCGCACGGGCGCCGTTCGACGGCGTGGTGACGCAAGTCGACGCGCTGCAGCCCGGCACGTATCTCGTTTCGCAGACTGCGGCGCTCACCAATACCGGCGCGATCGGCTTGGTGGGAACGAACGATATTTGGATCGATGCCAATATGAAGGAGACCGATCTCACCCATGTGAAGCCCGGTGACCATGTCGACGTCTATGTCGACACCTATCCCGGCCACGTTTGGTCGGGCACCGTGCAAAGCATTGCCCCTGCGGCGGGCTCGGAATTTTCGATCCTCCCGGCGCAGAATTCGAGCGGCAATTGGGTAAAGGTGGTGCAGCGCATCCCGGTTCGAGTGCAGGTCGATCCCAGCTCCGAAAAGCTGCCGCTGCGGGCCGGCATGAGCGCCACGGTTGAGATCGATACCGGCCATCGGCGCGGCCTTTCCGACCTGATCTAGTCTGGCGCGGGTCCTGCGATGCTTGCAACCTCCGACCAGCCTAGCAGCGGCTATCGAGCCATCGTCAGCGCCTGCACGGTGCTGGCGACGCTGATGCAAGCGCTCGACACGACGATCGCCAACGTGGCGCTGCCCTATATGCAAGGCTCGTTCGCTGCGGCGCCGGATCAGATCACCTGGGTGCTCACATCCTACATTGTCGCCGCCGCCATCATGACCGCTCCGATCGGCTGGCTGTCGGCGCGCTTTGGACGCAAGACGCTTTTCATCGCCTGTTTGGGCGGTTTCACCTTCGCCTCCGTGCTCTGCGGTCTCGCTGCAAGCCTCGACCAGATGGTGATGTTCCGCTTGCTGCAAGGCGCATTCGGCGCGGGACTCGTGCCGTTGTCGCAAGCGACAATGCTGGATTTGTATCCGCTGGAGCAGCGCGGTTCGGCCATGGCGCTATGGGGCGTTGGCGTGATGGTCGGTCCCATTCTTGGGCCGACATTGGGCGGCTATCTCACTGACGTCTATGATTGGCGGTGGGTGTTTTTCATCAACGTGCCGTTCGGCATCCTCGGCATCGCGGGTCTTGCCTTGTTCCTGCGCGAGCGGAGCGGCAGCGCCGCGATGAAATTCGATTGGATCGGCTTTGGCGCGCTCAGCCTCGGGCTTGGAGCGCTGCAGCTCGTGCTTGACCGGGGCGAAGTGAAAGACTGGTTCAGCTCGACGGAGATCCTCATGGAGGCGGCGCTCGCTGCGCTCGGGTTCTATCTCTTCGTCGCGCATGTGGCGATGGCCAAACGACCGTTCATTCCGCCGCGGATTTTTCGCGACGTGAATTTCAGCATCGGTCTGTTGGTCATGTTCGCGGTGGGCATGGTTCTGCTGGCGAGCTCGGCGCTGCTTGCGCCCTATCTGCAGACCTTGGGTCACTATCCCGTCGCTCAAGCCGGCATATTGATGGCGCCGCGCGGAGCCGGAACGATGATGGCCATGCTGGCGGCGGGCCGGCTTGTCAACCGCGTCGATCCCCGGGTTTTGATGTTCGCGGGCTTCGTGATGCTCGCCGAATCGGCGCGGGAAATGGTGGGTTGGACACCGGATGTCGGGCCTTGGTCGCTGACCGTGACGACATTTGTTCAAGGCGCGGGGCTTGGCTTGGTTTTCACGCCGCTGCAGATCGTCGCCTTCGCGACGCTCCCGTCCGAATTGCGTACCGACGGAACGGCACTGTTCAGCCTAGTCCGCAATGTCGGAAGCTCGATCGGCGTCTCGGTCGCATCCTTCCTGCTCGCGCAGAACACGCAGATCGAGCATGCCGCGCTCGCCGGGAATGTGACGCCGTTCAATCGCATGCTGCAATCCGGCGC
>DASPWC010000145.1:0-6457 GCA_035622055.1 Xanthobacteraceae bacterium
GCGGCCGACCATGAAACCCGAAATATTCTGCAGGAACAAAAGCGGTATGCGGCGCTGGCAGCACAGTTCGATGAAATGAGCCGCCTTAAGCGCGCTTTCCGAAAAAAGAATCCCGTTATTGCCGAGAACGCCGACCGGAATGCCGTGAATGTGCGCAAAGCCGGTGACGAGCGTCGTCCCGTAAAGCGCCTTGAACTCGTCAAATTCGGAGCCGTCGACGAGCCGGGCGACGATCTCGCGCACGTCATACTGCTTTTTGAGGTCCACCGGAACGACGCCGTCGAGTTCGTGGACGTCGTATTTCGGCTCGCTCGATTTTCGCAAGCCGACATCGAACGGTCTTTTGACGCCCAGAGTGCTGACAATCTGGCGGCACAGCGCCAATGCATGCCGATCGTTCTCCGCGTAATAGTCGGCGACGCCGGATTTTTTTGCGTGGACGTCGGCGCCGCCAAGTTCTTCGGCGGTCACAACCTCGCCCGTGGCGGCCTTCACGAGCGGCGGCCCGCCGAGAAAAATGGTCCCTTGGTTGCGCACAATGACGGTCTCGTCCGACATGGCCGGCACATAGGCGCCCCCTGCCGTACAAGACCCCATGACAACGGCGATCTGCGCGATGCCGGCGGCCGACATTGTCGCTTGATTATAGAAAATCCGACCGAAGTGCTCGCGATCGGGGAAGACTTCGGTCTGATGCGGCAAGTTCGCGCCGCCGGAATCGACCAGATAAACGCACGGCAGTCGGTTTTCCCGCGCAATTTCTTGCGCCCGCAGGTGCTTCTTCACCGTCATCGAATAATAAGTGCCGCCCTTGATAGTTGAATCGTTGCAGACGATGACGCATTCGCGTCCGGCGACTCGGCCGATCCCGGTTATCAGCCCGGCACCGTGGATCGAATCCTCATACATGTTGTTGGCGGCGAGCGGCGAGAGTTCGAGGAACGGAGTTCCCGAATCGATAAGCGTCGTCACGCGCTCGCGCGGCAGAAGCTTGCCGCGCGCAAGATGCCGTTCGCGCGCGCGCAACGGACCGCCTTCGGCCGCCTTCGCGCGGCACGTCTCAAGTTCCGCGATCAGCCCGCGCATGGCAACCTGATTAGCGCGAAACTCTCTGGAACTGCAGTCGATCCTTGAAGCGATTGCGGACACCAATTCCTCGCATTTTTAACCAAGCCCGCCGCAAACAAAATATCTCACGGAGAAACTTTGCTGCCTAGTCGGCGTTAGCCAACAGCGCCGCACCCCGGCAATCGCCGGGGCGGAACGTGAACTTATATAATTTCGGAAGGAGACCTTAATGAGGAAGAGCAACAAGCAAAATACGTTTTTGGCGGGCGTCGCCGCTTTGGCGCTATTTACGGCGACCGGAGCGTTCGCGCAACAGGGTCAACCGGACCAGAAAGGCGGCGGTGCCGGAATGAAGGCGCCGAGCGGCATGCAAAGCCAGCGCAGCGAAGGCCAAGGCGGCATGTCTAATCCTGGTGCACAGAGTGAGCCGGTCCAGGGCGCGGCCATGGAGAAAGCAAACGTCGGCGAGAAAACGCCGTCCCCAGGCAATCGTAATGCGCAAGAGCTGAACAACAATAACAAGGGTGCCGGCGCGGCCGAGCGAGACCGGCGTGAACAACGCAATACCGCCCAGCCCGAAAACGATCGGTCCAGAAGCGCTCAATCCAAGACCACGCGGCCAGAGAGCCGATCTGACGCACAGTCCGAGGACCGGAACCGTGGCGGCGGCGCTGGCACTGCGCAGCGCAATGAGTCAAGGCCAAAGGGCTTGCAAGCCAACACCAGGCTGCCAATGCAAGGCGCGAATGTTACGCTCAACGAGCAGCAGCGCACCCAAATTCGTGACACCATTATCAACGGGCACGATGCTCCCCGCGTAGGCAGCGTTGATTTCGATGTCAGCGTCGGCACCGTAGTGCCTCGTGGGCACCTGCATTTGGTGCCCGTGCCGGAAGTCCTGGTGCAGATCGATCCGGGTTGGCGCGGATTCCTTTATTTCGTATACAACGACCAGGTCATTATCGTCGATCCGCACGACATGAGGATCATCGAAGTACTTCCGGTCTAGCTATTTAGGACTGGAAAATTCGGAGGGCGGCCGCAGGGCCGCTCTCTTATTCGTTCTTATGCCTACTAGGCGCGAACTTCCTGGCGCTGGAAAATCACATAGCCAATGACGAACAGCAGGATCGCCGTCGCAATCATGCCGACCATTTGCGGCCACGCAATCAGGATGCTCTCGGTGAGCGGCAGCGGTGCGCCGAGCACGGCGCCCTGAAGTTGACTGAGATAGATCGGGCCGAGCGCCCGGGTCGTCGGATCGAGGAGCGCTACCACGACTTCGGCATAAAGTGTCGACGGCGACAGACGCGCCAGTATTTGCTCCAACTCCGCGGTAGCGGGCGTCTGCAGGCCAAGCGCCGTATAGCGCGGATCCGGCGGAATGAAAATCTGTGCAAACGCGCCCGCCAGGACCGGCCATATGAAGGTCACCAGCAGCCAGAGGCCGAGCGTAACCAGCGCCGCCGTTGCGGCCGAGCGAAACACGACAGAGAATAACAACGCGAGCGCCAGCCATACACCGGCATAGACGATAGTCACCAGCAGAAACACGAAACTGCGGGCAATTTCTTCCGCCCCCGGCGGAATCCCGATCATGAGCAAGCCGAGCCCGATGACCAAGAGCCACAACGTGATCAGGCTGATCGAAAGCGTGACGAGGCCGGCGAGGAATTTGCCGAACAGAAGCGCGTCCCGATAGATCGGTTGCGACAAGATCCGCGACAGTGTGCGCCGGTTGTGCTCGCCGTTGACCGCATCAAAGCCGAGTCCGATAGCCATCAGCGGCACCAGGAACGACAGGAATGAAACGAACGAGGGCAGCGGATCGCGCGAGGTGGTAAACAGCCGGAGGAATAAAAATGGGTCCTCCGCGGTGGTGTCCTTAATCTGTTGTATCGCGCCATAGAGGGCGGCGAGCGCCACTAGCACAACGAGCCATTCGAGGACGCGCATGCGTATGCTGCTCAGATGGTCGGACAGCTCCTTGAGCATGACCACGCCAAGGCCGGAAAAGGCCGAGCCTTCACGCTGCATGGCGGGCCCTTTCCTGCATGCCCTCCGTGGGCCTTGCTTCGAAGTAGCGCGTATAGATCGCTTCGAGGCTTGGCTCCTGGACGCCGAGGAATTTGAGACGGCCCTGCATGGCAACGACTTCGGCCGCCGCTTCGGGCCGCACATCGCGGTCGGCATGCAGGCGAAGCTTGCCGATATCGGATTTCTCGACCCCGCTGACGCCAGGAATGAGTGCAAGCCGCTCGGCCAAGCCGACGCCGTCGGCCTCGATATCCACCACGTAGCCTCCGCCAAGCACCTCCCGGCCGAGATCCGCGACAGTGCCCATGAGCGCGATGCGGCCTGAGCTGAATAGAGCGACGCGATCGCAGACGCTCTGCACCCGTTCGAGCAGATGGGACGACAGCAGGACCGAGACACCCTCGCTTTTAAAGGCGCGGATAATACCAAGAAGCTCCGAAGTGGCGTGAGGATCGAGCGCTGATGTCGGTTCGTCGAGAATCGCGATCTGGGCGCCCTTCATCAGGATTTCCGCAAGTCCGAGGCGCTGCCGCATGCCGCGCGAAAAGGTTCCGACTCGATTGTCGGCGAATTCCGAAAGCCCGACGCGTTCCAGCGCGTCGGCGATACGCTTTTCCCGCTCGTTCGATCGAAATCCGATCAGGCGAGCGGTGTAGCGCAAATTGTCGCTCGCGGTCAGATTGTCATAAAAGCCGACGGTGTCGGGCAGGTAGCCGACACGCCGCTTGACCGAAAGCGGCTCGCGCGCCGGGTTGAAACCGAGCACACGCACCTCGCCTTCCGAAATCTCGGTAAGGCCGAGCATCATCAAGATCGTGGTGGTTTTGCCGGCGCCATTGGGGCCCAGAAGGCCGAATATCTCACCGCGTCCGACGCTGAACGAAATGTGATCGACGGCGGCGGCCGTACCGTAGATTTTTGTGAGGCCCTTTGCCTCAATGACGGCATCAGGATTCATCGGCGGCCGAACCTTGCGACCGCACCGACCATGACCAGAAGTGCGACACCGACAATACCGACACCGGCGACGCCCCACATGGTCGATGTGGTTACGGTGACGCGGAAATTCGCCGACGCGGATTCGCCGCGCGCTGAAGCGCGGATCGTCGTCACGTAATCGCCGGCGATCGCCTTGTCCGTCGGCGTGATCAGGGCTTGCACTTCCTTGTTGTCATTCGGCGCGATCCGATCGACCGTTTTCGGATCGAAGGTGACCTTCCAGCCGCTTGGCGCCGATCCGGTAAGCTGAATGTCGTCAGCGGGCGCCGTTCCGGTATTGGTGATGACAACCGGCACGGAGGTTTCCTTTCCCGCCGAGGCGCGCGTCGACACCAGACCTTCGCGGCCGCTGATGTCGAGCCTGGGCTGGCCCGTGATGGTCATTTCCAGATCGGTTGTCGCCGAGGCGTCCTCGGCAGCCACGCGCGCGTTGACTTTGTAATCGCCGGCCGCGGCAGTATTCGGCGGCGTCACTTTGAGCTTCACGTCCTTGGTTTGACCGGCGTCGACCGGCACCGCATTGAGCTCCTGCGTGCCGTACTGCTCGGTGAATGAGGTGTCGAAATTCTGTGGCGCTTGCGCGGATAGACTCACCGTCAGTTTTTTGCCGCTGTCGTTCTTGATTCCGAGCTGGTATTCGAAGCTCGACTTGGACGTGCCGCGCAATTCCGGCAGTTGCGGTGTCAGCGTTAGCTTGGCAGGGAGGTCCTTGGCGAGCGTTACCGCGATCGGCAGTTCCAAATTGGCGGTGTTTCCTTGCGCGGTGACCGTGAGCGTCTGCGTACCCATCGGGGCGTTTTTCGGCACGTCTAGGCGTAACGAAAGCGACACGCTGGAATCGGCCGCCGGCATCGCTGCGGCAACCGGCTGGCCGCCGCCCAGGAGCGTCGCGGTCCAACCGGACGGCACCCCTGTAACCGATAGCGCAAGACGTTCCGGCGTCATGTCGTAATTCTGTAATCTAAGGCTGATCGTCGAAGTCTCGCCGGGGCGTAACGAAACCGCCGGATAATCACTCATCAGAAAGAAGCCCTTGACGTCCTTGGGTGCATCTTCGGCCATGGCTGGGGAGGCGAACAGGGCCTTTGAAGTTAAGGTAGTAGCAACTGGCGCTAGCGGCGCCACAAAAGTGGCGACGACGGCGGCGGCAGCGGCAATAAATCTAAGTCGCATTGGTACAGCTCCCGTGCAGGCAATCTGATCGTCGCCCCTTTCCTAGCACTTTAAAGTGTTCGGGCAGGAACGGGCATTGTGGGCGCAATCGTGACAAAATCATGCAGACACCGGGTTATTTGCCAAGACCCTCCGTAAAAGTCCTGCGGTAGAGAGACGCAGCTAACGGGAGTACTGCGCGAATGCGCCGCCCAAGACAAATCAGCGCTGGAATCTTGGCCTATCGCCGCCGGAAAGAACTCGAGGTCCTGCTCGCGCATCCGGGCGGACCGTTTTGGGCGAAGAAGGATGCGGGCGTGTGGACGATTCCCAAAGGTCTCATCGAACCCGGCAACGATGCGATCGGCGCGGCGCGGCGCGAATTTAAGGAGGAAACCAATCTTGTCGCCGCCGGCGAGACGATTGCACTTGCGCCCGTGCGTCAGAAAAGCGGAAAGATGGTGCATGCTTTCGCCTTGGAAGCAGACTTCGATCTCACGCTCTTTGCCAGCAATACGTTCGAGATCGAATGGCCGCCAAAATCCGGCCGGTGGCGAACCTTTCCGGAAATCGATCGCATCGCCTATTTTACGCTGCCGACCGCGAGGGCAAAGATTCTCGCCTATCAGGCGTCGTTCTTGACTGAGTTGGAGAAACGCGTGGGCCCGGGCGATCGCGGCGATTGAAATTAGCGGACTTGCGGAACGCAATATAGGTCCGTTTCAGTCACGCAACACTTGCGGCCAATCGACCTCGTCTTGCGGCAGCACCCAGGATTCGCGACGCGCCGCTTCGCGCCATTCGTTCCAAGCCGGCAGCGCCATCATCGCCCGCATATAGGAGCGCGCGGCCGCGCTGACACCGACCGCGTAAGTATGTAATCGCCACACGACCGGAGCATACATGGCATCGGCCGCGCCGAAAGGACCAAACAAAAACGGGCCGCTGGAGCCGAACTCGGCACGGCACTCGCTCCAAATCGCGTCGATGCGGCTGACATTCGACGCCGCGCCCTCCCCGAGCGCGCGCACTTTTACCGGCCTCGCCACGTTCATCGGCAACTGGGTGCGCAGCGGCACGAATCCGGCGTGCATTTCCGAAGCGATCGCGCGCGCGCGGGCTCGGGCCTCAACATTCTTCGGCCACAGACCGGCGGCGGGAAACTTCTCCGCCAGATATTCAAGGATGGCCAGCGATTCCC
>DASPWC010000146.1:0-3401 GCA_035622055.1 Xanthobacteraceae bacterium
GGCAGTGCCGTCGACAACAGGTCCACCGTTCCAGTCAAAAGCGCCTGCGTTGCCGGACCGCCGCCGTTGTAGGCGACGTTGGTGATCTGGACGCCGGCTTTTAGCTTGAAAAGCTCCATCATCAGTTGCGGCGTCGTGCCGCTGCCCGGACTCGCGTAGTTGAGCTTCTGCGGATCGGCCTTGGCGCGCGTGACCACCTCGCCCAGGGATTCGATGTCGCCCTTGGCGTTGACGGCAATTACGTTCGGTGCGACCGGCAGCGCGGCGATCGGGGCAAAGTCTTTGACCGGGTCATAGGGAATGGTTTTATAAAGCGCCGGATTGACGACGAACGCGCTACTGGTGAGTAGGAGCGTGGTACCGTCGGGCTCCGCACGCGCGACCTCGGCTGTGCCGATATTGGTCCCCGCTCCGGCGCGGTTCTCCACGATGACGGTCCGCCCGAGCCGCTGCTGCAATGGCGATTGCAAAACGCGAGCCAAGACGTCGGACGATCCCGCCGGCGCGAATGGCACGATGATTCGGATCGGCTTGTTGCCGATCTGCGCGCGGGCACGCGCCGCGGCGAGCGCGACCAGAGTTCCGCCGAGGAGGCCGATGAATTCGCGGCGCGGCAGACTAATTCTTTGTCGTTTCCCGCTCGCCAGTGGGGATAAGTCCTTGCTCGCTTGCGTCGTTCGATCGGCGCGAAATTCCGTAACCATCCTCGTGAGCTCCCTTATGCGAATTCGACTTTCGTAACTTTCCAGCTGGCGGATCGGCTCTTCTCACTTCGCGAATAAGCGCGCCGGCGTATCGACCAGGATGGTGAAACTCATTGCCGGCATCGCTCCCTCCCCCGCTTTTCGCAAAGCTAGCATCGTGGGCGGGCCGGACAATGATGCACTTGGATGCTCGAGAATCCCTAGAACAGCGTCGCCTGATCGCCGGCCGCTTTGCTTTTCCTCGGCTTTGCTTTTGCCGGCGGTTGCCCATCGCCGGCGGGCTGAGCGGAGAGCGGAACGATCAACGCCGCGGAATCGTTCGCCACTCGGTTGACTGCAAGAGAGATCGGATAGGCTTCAAGAAGCGTCTCGGCCGCCGGCTTGATCAAGGGGGCCGCTTCCTTGGCGTCGAAACGCTCACAGTCGAGCCATCGGTCGAAATCCTCCGGTGCGACAAAAACCGGCATGCGATCGTGGATCGCCGACAAAGTGCGATTGGCGGCTGTCGTGACGATAGCGGTGGTGTTGAGTTCTTCGCCGTTGGGTCCGATCCAGGTTTCCCACAATCCAGCGAAAGCCAGCGGCGGCGGCGTTTCACCGGCGCTGCTACGCGCGCGAACGAAATAAGGCCGCTTCGGCGCTCTATCGCCGGCGGCTTGCCATTCATAGAAGCCGTCGGTGGGAATGAGGCAACGGCACCGCCGCACGGCATTGCGAAACGCAGGCTTGTCAAGCACCGACTCGCCTCGGGCATTGATCAAGAGCGGAAAGGCCTTCGGGTCCTGCACCCAAGCCGGCAGCAAGCCCCAGCGCATCAGCGCGAACGATCTCTTCCCGTCGAGAAGACGCACGATCGGGATCGGCTGAGTCGGCGCCACATTGTAGCGCGACGGAAAATTCGGCTGTTCGCCGTAGCGAAACAGCGCCCGGATCGCCTCCGGCGTGGAAATGATGACATAACGTCCGCACATGGCTGAGGGACGGAATTCCTCTACTGGCCCGTCCTGATATAAGGCGGACAAGACGAGATCTTAATGAGCGATAGCGACACGCCACGCACTTATCCAACACGGCCATATTTGGCGGTCAGTGCGGCAATTTTCCGCGACGGCAGGGTGCTCATCGTTCGGCGCGGACGCCCGCCCGCCCATGGCCTCTACACTCTTCCCGGCGGCGGCGTCGAGCTTGGCGAAACCCTGGAAGAGGCGATCGTGCGTGAGGTGCGGGAGGAAACCGGGCTTGAAATTGCGCCGCTCGAGCTCGTCGGGTTTCGCCAAGCAATCGCGCGCGACGCCGAGGGGCGCGTAGAGCGGCATTTCGTCATTTTGCCGTTCGCCGCGCGCTGGATAAAGGGCGAGATTTCGCTCAACCAGGAACTTTCCGAAGCGCAATGGCTGACGCCGGGCGGCCTAGCCGGCCTGAAGACGACCGAAGGGCTTGGACAGATCGTCGCCGCCGCGGCGGAACGCATCGCCGCGCCGCGCTGACTGCCTCGGCTTTCCAGCCCGCAATGCTTGCCGTCGGCACCGCCGGCATTTTATGTTCGGGCCCAATGCCAAAACGCTGCTTTTCCATCGTCGTTTTTCTCCTGCTGTGTGCCGCTGCCGGGCCGGCGCGCGCGCAATTTTGGGGGTCGCCATTCGGCCAGCCATGGTCCTCTGCGCCGGCAGCGCGCCCCTCGCCTCCCGCCGCCCCGAAGTCTGCGGCGCCGCCCCCTACTTCCGCTCCGGCCGCGCAACCGCCGTCGCAGGATCAGCCTGCGCCCTATGACCATGACTTGCAGCGATTATCGGAAATTCTCGGTGCGCTGCATTTTCTGCGCGGCATTTGCAATACCAACGAGGGCGAGAAATGGCGCACCGAGGCGCAAGCCTTGATCGAGGCCGAAGCGCCGAGCGGAAATCGCCGCGAAGAGATGGTCGCAAGCTTTAATCGGGGCTACCGGGGTTTTCAGCAAAGCTATCGTACCTGTACCCCTGCCGCCGACGTCGTCATTCGCCGTTATCTCGAAGAAGGGTCGAAGATCGCCCGTGATATTACCGCGCGTTACGCGAATTAGCGCGTAAGGACTATTCGAGTCGCGCTGTATTAACCCTGCCCCACTTTCGGCCTGAAAAGCCTGCAAACACCATGCTAATGAGTCTTGGGGACAGGGACACGTGACTCGGATGACCACTGCAACGCGGGACTGTGCGCCGCGCGACTATCCGCCCGAAAACGAGCAAAAGCGCCTGGCGCTGAGCTACCTCCAGGACGCCTGGACCGAGGCGTTCCACGAGGGCGTCGATGGCGACTGTCTGGCGCAGACGGCATTGTTCCTGGCGCTGGCCGAGCTCATTTCGACCTACGGCGAAGAGGCTGCGGCGCGCTATGCCGAGAATATCGGTCCGCGCATCCGTAACGGGGAATTTTCCGTCAAATTGCTGCGCCAGTAGAGGCGCGAAGCCCTTTTTGCGGCCCTTTTTTGCGGCCTTGCGGTCCGACCGCTGCGGGCTTAGGCATAGTCCATGAAAGCGGCCCTTCTTTCCGACCGTGGCGTGATCAAAGTGATTGGGGACGGCGCCCGGAATTTCCTCCACGGACTCGTTACCGCGGACATGCTCAAGCTCACGCCGGGATCGGCGCGTTTCTGCGCTCTCCTAACCCCGCAGGGCAAAATCATCGCGGACTTCCTCATCGTCGAAGCGCGGCCGGAAG
>DASPWC010000147.1:0-8728 GCA_035622055.1 Xanthobacteraceae bacterium
GCGGCGCCTCGGCGTAGCCGCAACAGAACTAAGCCATGGAGCATCAGGGCCAGCGGAACGGCGAAGGTAGGCACCATGACCAGCGGATAGGATGAGATGAGAAGGTTCGGCGCGTCCGACGCAAGAAGATGCGGCCATCCGGGAGAGGTCATTGCCCCCATGGCGATTGCCACGACGAGGTCGGCGATTCCGAAGAGGCACCAGGCGTATGTTGCCCTGTGAGCGCCAACAGCGTCGCGTGCCAATTGCGCGGCCACGACGACGGAAACAATTCCCGTCGCGACGTCGCCGATCCCCGCCGGTAGCGCAAATTGCCAGGGCATGCGTCCGGCAGCCCAAAGCACGAGGAAAATGCCGCCCGCGACGCGATAGACCTGAGCCGCCACAAGCCAATGCAGCGGGATCGCGGAGACCAGCTTTGCGACGTTTTCCGACTGCCACAGGGCAATGGCGGCGACAGCAAGCGGGATCACCAGACCGAACAATATGGTCGGCGCCGCAGTCTCCGTGCTTGCGAAATACGAATTCGCCGCGCCCAGATACTGGGCGACAGCCAACCAGCCGATGAACGCCGCTGACAGCACGCCGGCAGTCGCGTAACGCGACTTCGCCGGCGCCGGCATGCGCGCGGCACCCAACCAGATGAGGCCCAGCACAATGATCGTCACGAAAGCCCGTGCCATCAATTCGAATGACGGCAGGTATCCTGGGATTTGGGGCGTCATGGTATGCTCCATTTGTCACTATATTTTCGATAGTGACTAGTATGATACTAGTCAAGCAACCATAAATAGTTATATGATCAGATAATAGTGACTGCCGGAACAATTGCGAATGGCGCAACGGCTGAATAAAGTTTCATCATGCGGAATCAAGAGACTACTGAGTCCCCGGTAGCCCGCACGATCGGCGTCATCGGATCGAGCTGGACCTGCCTTATCCTGCGCGACTTTTTCCAGCACGGACCCAGGCGTTTTCAGCAGTTGCAGGACTCGTTGAAAGGCATCGCTCCGAACACGTTATCGGAGCGTCTGCGGACGCTCGAGGAGAATGGCGTCGTCGAGCGGCGCTTCTATTCGATGAATCCTCCGCGGGCTGAGTATGTCCTCACCGCAAAGGGTCGCGACCTCGGCCCGATTGTCCGTGCCATGCGCGATTGGGGGCGCAAGTACGCGCGTTGACCACTCGCAAGCCGCGCGTAAATACCGCGAAGTCTCTTCCAGGCCACCGCCTCATTTCGCCACCGCGCGGCAATTCGGCGGCTTGGGGACCGAAGCGGACGTTGGCCGCGCTTATGAGTTCTTTTCATGGCCTTGTCTCGCGGGCCAGCCTAGCGCAATAGCTCGCGCTACCGCCGGTTCGTTTTTGGTCGCGGCAGCACCACGTAGCTGTATGGCAAGTGGTCGGTTTGGCGAAACACTATCGGTTGTTTAAATCCAGAATACCATCGCGGCCAAGTTCCGGCCGGTTCAACCGGCCGCTTTATGTCGGTCGGCCGCAACAAGCGCTCTAGCAACGTAGCTGCGCCGAAGGCGACACCGACGACAACAAGCACAAAGAACAAACGAATTCCGGTTGCTTCGATCTTAATTGCTTCGCGTAGCCCGAAATACAGGATAACGCCCATAAGAAGCCAAAAGCCGGCTGCTCCCGCGGCTTTTCGTGCAATGATTTTCGATCCTGGCGCCACTGAGGTGTTCCACTCGGTCTCCTTCTTAGTTTAGGGCTTTTTCAGTAGCTTCGGCAGCTTCATAAAGTTCGCGGCAATCCGAAACCTTGGCCGAAGAACTTAGCAGGCCGGTGAATCAAGCCTTATCTCGGCGATTTGATTTGAAAGATGACTGGTAGCGTGAAGGTCAGGCCATTGTCTGCGACCAGCGGAGGCGGCGGTGGCACGGGGTCCGCACGCCGCAACATAGAAAGCGCCGCCTCATCAAAGGAGGGATCGCCGGATCCTTTTGTGATCCGCGAAGTAAGAATGTGACCCGACCGGTCGAGAACGAAACTGACGACAACTTCCGCACCCAGCCTATCGCGATCCGCCGGATAGCGTTTGAATTTGTCAAAATGGACGGCCAGCTCCTTCTGCCAAGTCACGCGCTCACGCACAACGCTCTCGTCGGTCCCTGGCGACGGGGTCGTCGAATGCTGCGTTTCCTGAGCAGTCGCAACCGTGGGAACGGCGGCTTCCTGAGCGACAACGGATGCGTTCGATGGAGTTGCTTGAAGTGTCGTCGTGTTTAAAACCTGCTCATCCGATTTTTTTATCTTTTGAGGCGTTACGATTCGGTCGGGATTTTCGGTCTCGCCGGGCGGCGCTATGGGCATGTCCGTTTGTTGGACAACTGTTCTCTGCTCGGCGCTAGCGGGAGAAGGTGCCGCGGCTTGGCTGTCCGGCCCAACCGGAAGATTGTCGATATCGCGGTGTGGCGCGGCAAGGTCGACGTCAATCACCATGCCGGGTGCGCCAAGATCGGTGGCATCGAACTGCGAGTAGTGGAGTGCAATGAAACCGCAAGCCGCGTGGATCGCGAACGCACCCAGTCCGCCGACAATCCATGTGGTTCGCGACGACGGAAGTAGCTCTTCATCAAGCGGAGCGTGATAGCAGTGGTTCACGCGATTGCGGTCTTTCGGGCGATGGTCTGACGCACTTCGAAGCCCTCGAATTTCGGATGCTCCAGATAGAGCGGCCCTGTTGTTTCGTTGCCGGCGCGCCCGTGGGCGGCCCGAAATTCTTCCGATTTGGTCCACGCCTCGAAGGCGTCTTTGCTCTGCCACACGGTATGCGAGGAATAGAGGGTGTGATCTTCCGCCTCGGGCCCTTTGAGCAGATGAAATTCCAAGAAGCCCGGAACCCGATCAAGATAAGAATCGCGCCCTAACCACACTTTTTCGAATGCATCTTCCGAGCCTTTTTTCACGCGAAACCGATTCATGGCGATAAACATTCTTAGTCTCCGGTTGACCACGTTGATCAGTTGGCGTATTAGCTGCTGCCCTTCACACCTTCGTGGAACGTCAGAGAGCCTTTGAAGGTGACGCCGGGGCTCGGTACGACGTAACCGCTACTGGTGCTGCAGCACATGTACTTCGTGTAGTTCTCATTTAGCAAATTTTCGATCGAAAAGGCAGCGAGTAACTCTGGCGTCACTTGATAGCCTGCGTAGAGGCTGACCAAGTTATAGCTTGGCGACGAATCAAAGATTGGAACTATATTCCCGGAGTCGCTGGTCATTGTCGGAATTTGGCCGAGAGCCTTTGCCGCGACGGCCGTCCAGCGCACGGAAAGGTTCAATTTCCGGTCCAGCAGACGCGCGCCAAGCAGGAAGCTGATTTGATCGGGCGGAATACTCGCAAGCGGCGCGCCGACGCAGCCGACCGAGGCTGGCGCGGCTGGACAGGTCGGCGCCAGCGTCGGATTGGTAGACACACTCTCGCCTCTGATGTGCTGACCGGAAATACCGGCGAACCACGCGCCGGCGTCGTAATTGGCCTCGAACTCGAGGCCCTGAATGCGCGCATCGCCGATGTTCTGATATTGATAGCAGTAGGTGTAACCGAGCGGCGTCGGTAGGCACGGCGCCGGCGGCGTTAGCATCCCGGTGAAATCGACGAAGGCTGGGACGATATCGATATAGTCGGTGACGTCGTTTCTGTACGCATTGACTTTCGCGCGTATCTTGTCGCCGGGTAAAAATACGTCATCGTATTTGATATTGAGACCGATTTCCTTGGTTCTGCCGATCTCGGGGTGCAGGTTCGGATTCGGCTCGAAATAGAAGAATCCGCCGGGATGGAATCCGGAGACGAAGGCCTCCGTCACCGACGGAGCGCGATATCCTTCGGCATAGCTCACATAGGGCTGCAGGCCCGCAATAGGCGTGATGCCGATGGTCGTTTTCGGAGAAAACCGGTTGCCGGATTCGGAAGACCCGTCGCCCATGAGGGCGAATCCGTCGTAACGGACGGCGTTGATCATTTCGAACCAAGTGGAATAATTGGTTTTCCACTCGACGAAGCCGCCGTACGTGTTGCGCTGGCCGTTGGGCGTCAGGCTAATGTTGCAGGTTCCGTTGATGAGTTGATCGGCGCCGCAACTGGCGCCGATATTTACCGTATCGTTATTGAAATCGCCGCCATAGGTCACCGTGTGGCGCAAAGGGCCGGTGTCGAAGCGGGACGTGTTGTTGGCGTTAAACCCCGCGGTGTTGAGCAGAAAGCTGCTTGTCGTTCCGGGCGGTCCAGAAAAATCAATGCCGTCCTGGACGTAGGGGATTTTGACAGTCTCGCGAGCATCCGTTTGATTCCAGTAGAGGTTGCTATTAAGGTCGACGAGGAGCGTCTCTGGACTTCCGAACGTGTACTGGCCGGTAATGGTCTGATTCTTGATATTCTCGCCGTAGACGCCGATCCCCGGAATCGTAGTTCCCGCTCCATTCGTATCTCCGAAGTCGTAGTTGGTATTGTAAGTGATGGCGCTGAACTTGATCTCCTGTCCGTCGCCCGGCCGCACCGTCACTTTGGCCAGACCGGATTCAGTTTGGTTTCCGGTGTATGGGACGATGGCGTTGCCGGGAACGACCGTGAGCGGATAGCCGGCGCAATTCGCGACGCATTGAAATGACGTGAGGGTGTTGTTTCCTGAGAAGAAGTTCCCGCTGTCGCGGTAAACACCGCCAATAAAAACGTCGCCGAGTGCACCGCGCGCGCCTCCGAAGGTCGAGGCGAGCCATTGATCGCCGTTGGAGCCATAGAAGACACGGCTCTGAATTGCGGCGATTTCGCCGGGCAGCAGAATGTCGTCAAGATCTTTGCTTCGGAACGATGCGACGCCGCCGATGGCGCCGGAACCATAAATGTTGGCGACTGGACCGCGCACTATATCGGCGCCGCCCACTAACTCCGGATCGAGATAGAAGAGCCCGTTGGCGAAATGGCCGGAGCGCTGGAAGTCCTGCGGCGCGCCGTCAACAAGTGTCACCACCCGGCCAAAATCCTGAAGACCGCGAATATTGATCGCCGAGCCCGGATTGTCGGGGCGTTCCGGAGACCACACGCCCGGCATGCCGGTCAAAATATCCGACAATCGCGTCGGCTGCGCCTGATTGATCTGCTGCTGCCGAAGCACGCTGACGGCGGCGAGCGTATTGATGACCGGTTCCTCGGTCTTGGTCGCTGCCGTCGTGGTCGGTTCGTTGGATGTTGGTGGCTTCGTGACCGACGGCTGCTGACGCGCCACGCGCGGCGCCGCGGGCGCAGGCTTTGCTTTGGCGCTGCGATGCTGCGCGGTTGGCGATTGGACTCGAACCGGCGGCAGTGGCTGTGCTTGAATTCCCGCGCCTTCGGCTTGGGGCGGTTGGCCTTTCGATTCTTGTCCCTGCGGCGCTGTTTGTGCCGGTGCCGATGAATTGAAACCGCAGCTCATTGCCACATTGACCAGCATAATCGTGATGAGCGTACGCGAATTCCGCCCGACGCGAATCATCAACGCCCCCAACCCCATCATCGGCCGGGGCTGGCGGGCTACCGCTTTGCTGCGGGGGCTTGCTGGCTGGGCCTGCC
This sequence comes from Xanthobacteraceae bacterium, assembly GCA_035622055.1. Classification (GTDB taxonomy): domain Bacteria; phylum Pseudomonadota; class Alphaproteobacteria; order Rhizobiales; family Xanthobacteraceae; genus BOG-931. Next base: position 5,566 of record DASPWC010000147.1, read on the forward strand.
TGTCGACACGCGCGTCGTGTCTACGGGCGATTGTTATCGATAGGCAGCTACCTCATCTGTGTCAATATAGAGAGCGCATAGATTAAATTTGATCTAATCTAATCTATGTCCCATTTTGAAAGATAAAAAATTAAAGGCGTTCTAAACAAACAAATATTATTGCGCACAAGACGTGAGAGATTTAATTGAAGGTGAGATGAATTCGTCTGACGATAGAGGAAAAGAGAAAAATCAACGGGACGATGAACGGATTGGTGTCCAGCGCAGCATAACCTTGATCGACAATTGCGTGGGGAGCCAAGATTTGTTCGTCGGTAACCGCGATGTTGTCATTCGTCACGGCCGCGAGGTTTATCATCTGCGGCTTACCGCACAAAACAAGCTTATTCTCACCAAGTGACGCCATGCGCAATAGGCAACCGGTACAGTCAGGACTGCTTCGAGCTGCCTTGCTTCTGCTCATGCCCGTCCTGGGAATGATCAGTCTGGATGCGCTTGCCGATAAAGCTGTCATAACCCCATACGATTCAAGCCGCATCGTTTCGATCGGCGGTTCCATAACTGAAATCTTGTACGCGCTCGGCCTGCAACAGAGAATTGTCGCGGTCGACACGACCAGTCTTTATCCGCAAACCGCGCTGCAGGAGAAGCCAAATGTCGGTTATATGCGCCAGCTCTCCGCTGAGGGCGTACTTTCCTTATCGCCGACACTTATCCTGGCGATTGATGGGTCGGGTCCAAAGGAGACAATTGAACTCCTGAGCCAGGCAAGGATTCCCTTTGCAACGATAGCGGATAAATTCACAGGCGACGGCATCATCGACAAAATCAGCGTGATCTCGCGGGATGTCGGCGAGCTGGATCGCGGCCAATGCCTTGCCGACATGGTTCGCCGCGACTTGACGGCGCTCGATACGCTGCGCGGCCATATTCTTAGACCCGCCAAAGTCGCGTTCATTCTCTCGCTGGCAAACGGGCACCCGATGATCGCAGGCCGGGACACGGCCGCCGATGGCATTATTGCAATGGCGGGAGCCCGTAATGCCTTCGAGGACTTTGATGGTTACAAGCTGGTCAGTGACGAAGCCATCGTTGCCGCAAAGCCGGACGCTGTATTGGCGATGCAGCGGGGCGAACATGCTTTGCTGCCCGACACGGTTTTTTCCCAATCGGCGTTCGCCATGACACCGGCAGCGACGCACAAGGTTCTGATATCGATGGACGGGCTCTATCTGCTTGGCTTTGGACCACGCAGCCCCCGCGCCGCCCGCGATCTTACCGTGCGGCTTTATCCCGACATCCATCAGGAATATGTTCCATCGGAACAAGGCTCCGAACCCTCTCAGTGTAGTCGATGACGGGAGCGTTGCCCGAATCCAAGAAAAGCTGGGATTCGTTCGGCCGCGCCGTCTCGCCAGCGGCGGTGATGCTCTTCTTGATCGGAATGCTTTTAGCCAGCGCCCTCATAGCCGCCTCAATCGGCGCGGCAAAAATATCTTTACGCCTCGCAGTGGAAACCATTCTATCTCAGGGCTTCAACGGCGCTTCGGCCTCCCGCGATCAACTCATCTTGCTGTCGATTAGGCTGCCGCGAATTGCCATGGCGTCTATTGTCGGTGCTCTTTTGGCGGCGGCCGGCACAGTGATGCAGGGTCTGTTCCGCAATCCATTGGCGGATCCGGGGCTAATCGGGGTCTCGGCCGGCGCAGGCTTTGCCGCCGCGGCGACAATCGTTGTCGGCGACAAGATATTCCCGGACGCACTGATGAGCTCGCCATTTTTGCTTCCAGTCGTCGCTTTTTTTGGTGCGCTGGCAACAACTTTTATCCTTTATCGTGTCGCCACCTGGCAGGGCCGAACGTCGATCGCGACCATGCTTTTGGCCGGATTGGCGCTCGGTGCGCTCGCCAGCGCGGGCACCGGGTTATTGGTCTTTCTCGCCGACGACCGACAGCTTCGCGACATTACGTTCTGGATGCTGGGCTCGCTTTCCGGAGCAACTTGGTCGAAAGTGACGGCGATCGTACCTTTCCTTTTCTTATTCTTGCTTTTTTCGCCCTTTGCCGCCCGCGGACTCGATCTGCTGGTGCTTGGCGAGGCCGAGGCGTTTCATATGGGCATCGCGGTACAACGCCTCAAACGCGTTTCTGTTGTGCTGGTCGCCGCCATTGCCGGTGCGGCGGTTTCAGCTTCGGGAGTGATCGGTTTTGTCGGCATTGTCGTTCCGCACCTGCTGCGGCTCACGATTGGGCCAGGCCATCGTTTGCTGCTCCCGGCCTCGGCATGTTGCGGTGCGGGTCTCCTATTGGTGGCCGACACTTTCGCCCGGACCGTGGCGTCGCCGGCGGAAATTCCGATCGGAATCGTCACCGCACTGATTGGCGCTCCCTTCTTCCTCCTCCTGCTGCGCAGACAGCGCGCGCTACTTGCCTCATGATTCCGCTTCTCGAAGCTCGATCGGTATCGTTTTTCGTAGGAACAAAACGCCTGCTGGAAGATGTAAATCTGTCTTTCCATTCCAGCCAGACCGTCGCATTGATCGGGCCGAATGGCGCCGGGAAATCAATGCTTTTGCGGATTCTCTCTGGAGATCTTCAGCCGCGATCGGGACGAGTTCAATTAGGTGGCCGCCGGCTTTCATCCTATGTGTCGCGGACCCTGGCCTTGCATCGGGCTGTGATGTCCCAACAAGTCAACGTTGCTTTCCCCTTTACGGTTGCCGAAGTCGTCCGTATGGGGGCCGGTCGGCATAACGATCCAAATGCCGATGCACTGGTGGGTGAGACGCTCGAGGAACTCGATCTGAACGATCTAGCCTGCCGTGACATTACAACTTTGTCCGGCGGTGAACAGCAACGCGCTCATTTCGCGCGCGTTCTAGTTCAGCTCGCTTACGGCAGGCAACACGGCGGAAGTAATGTTCTCCTGCTCGACGAGCCTACCGCAAGCCTGGATTTGCGGCATCAACTTGGCATGCTGGAAGCCGCCAAGCGGCGAGCCCAGAAGGGTGCGCTTATCATTTCGATTTTTCACGATTTAAATCTAGCCGCCCTTTTTGCCGAATACCTCGTGGTGCTGCATCGAGGACGAGTCTACACATCTGGTTCACCACAGGAAACGCTCACGGACACGATGCTCAAGCGCGTCTTTGGAGTTGAGACGA
>DASPWC010000148.1:0-8133 GCA_035622055.1 Xanthobacteraceae bacterium
TTCGAGAACGGTCTTTATTTCCGTTATCTCGACCGGGTGCGGGCGAGCGGCATCGATATTCCCATCGTGCCGGGGATCCTGCCGGTGCAGAATTTCAAGCAGACAAAAAACTTCGCCGCCAGAGCCGGCGCTTCGATTCCCCGCTGGCTTGCCGAGCGCTTTGAAGGTCTCGATGACGATCCCGCGACGCGCAAGCTCATCGCCGCCGCGGTGGCCGCCGAGCAGGTCCTCGACCTGGTCGACAACGGCGTAACCGATTTCCACTTTTACACCATGAACCGCGCCGACCTGGTTTACGCAATCTGCCACCTGCTCGGGCTACGGCCGGATCACGCCCTTGCCGACAAGGCCCAATTGAACTCTGCGAAAGAGCGTGTGTGAATGCGGAGCGTAAACGGCATATCCAAAGCCGAGGCCACGCTGCGCCGCTTAACCGCCGAGCGCATACTCGTACTCGACGGCGCTATGGGAACGATGATTCAGGCGCTCGGACTGGACGAGGAAGGTTATCGCGGCGCGCGTTTCGACGCCTGGAACCGCGAGGTGCGCGGAAACAACGATCTGCTCAATCTCAGCCGCGCGGACGCCGTGCGCGCCATTCATCTCGCCTATTTGCGCGCCGGCGCCGACATCGTCTCAACCAATACGTTTTCCTCGACTCGCATTGCGCAAGCCGACTACGGCATGGCCGAAATAGCCTATGAGCTCAATGCGGAAGGGGCACGGCTCGCGCGTGAAGCTGCCCGCATCGCGCAAGACGAAGATGGCCGCGAGCGTTTTGTCGCCGGCGCAATCGGTCCGACCAACCGCACCGCCTCCATCTCGCCCGACGTGTCCAATCCCGGCTTTCGCGCCATCACCTTCGATGCGCTGCGCATCGCCTATGGCGAGCAAGTGCGCGGGCTTCTGGATGGCGGGGTCGATGCGCTTTTGATCGAGACCATTTTCGACACGCTCAACGCCAAGGCCGCGATCTACGCTATCGCTGAAGAGCTCGCCGCCCGCGAAACGACCGTACCGGTGATGCTTTCGGGCACGATCACCGACCGGTCCGGCCGTCTTCTTTCGGGACAGACACCGGAGGCATTCTGGAATTCCATCGCGCATGCAACGCCGCTATCGGTCGGGCTGAACTGCGCGCTGGGCGCGCGGCAGATGCGAGCCCATATCGCCGAACTGTCTCGCGTCGCCGATACGCTCGTCTGCGCTTATCCGAATGCCGGCCTGCCCAACGAGTTCGGCGGTTACGACGAAGGGCCTGACGAGATGGCGGCGCTCGTCGGCGAATTCGCTTCTTCCGGTCTGGTCAATATCGTCGGCGGCTGCTGCGGCACGACGCCCGAGCACATCCGGGCGATTGCCGGTGCGGTCGCCGGCAAACCACCACGCGAGATTCCCAAAATACCGCAGCGGCTGCGCCTTTCGGGCCTCGAAGCATTCACGCTGACGCCGGAAATTCCCTTCGTCAATGTCGGCGAACGAACGAACGTCACCGGCTCGGCGCGATTTCGCAAGCTTGTGACCGCCGGGGACTACGCGGCAGCGCTCGCCGTCGCGCGCGAGCAGGTCGAGAACGGCGCGCAGATCATCGACATCAACATGGACGAGGGTCTGCTTGATTCCGAAAAGGCGATGATGACGTTCCTCAACTTGGTGGCCGCCGAACCGGACATCGCGCGCGTTCCGGTGATGATCGATTCATCGAAATTCTCCGTGATCGAGACGGGACTGAAATGCGTGCAGGGCAAGCCCGTGGTCAACTCGATCTCGCTGAAAGAAGGTGAAGAGGCCTTCATCCGGCACGCCGAGCTGGTGCGCCGCTACGGCGCCGCCGTCGTGGTGATGGCGTTCGATGAGACCGGCCAAGCCGACACGATCGAGAAGAAAAAAGCGATCGCTGCTCGCGCCTACGACATTCTGGTGAACCGCGTCGGCTTTCCGCCGCAAGACATCATCTTCGATCCCAACATATTCGCCGTGGCTACCGGCATGGAGGAGCATAACAGCTACGGCCTCGCCTTCATCGAAGCGGCACGCTGGATCAGGCAGAACCTGCCGCACGCTCATGTGTCGGGCGGCGTCTCCAATCTTTCATTCTCATTCCGCGGCAACGAAGCGGTGCGCGAGGCGATGCATTCGGTATTTCTTTACCATGCCATCGCCGCCGGCATGGATATGGGCATCGTCAATGCCGGCCAGATCGCGGTCTACGACGATCTCGACCCGCAATTGCGGGAGGCTTGCGAGGACGTCGTGCTCAACCGCAGCGCCGACGCCGCCGAGCGGCTTCTGGCGCTCGCGGAACGCCATCGCGGCCAAGGCAAGGAGAAGAAAGAGGCCGACTTGTCGTGGCGCGAATGGCCAGTGGAAAAACGGCTGGCGCATGCGCTCGTGCACGGCATCACCGATTTCATCGAAGTCGATGTGGAAGAGGCGCGGCGCAAATTGCCGCGCCCGCTCGCGGTCATCGAAGGGCCCTTGATGGACGGCATGAACGTCGTCGGCGACCTATTCGGCTCTGGCCGGATGTTCCTGCCGCAGGTGGTGAAATCGGCCCGCGTGATGAAACAGGCCGTCGCTTACCTGATGCCCTATATGGAGCAGGAGAAGGACGGCCGCGAGCACGTCTCCACCAACGGCAAAATCGTGCTCGCCACGGTGAAAGGCGACGTGCACGATATCGGCAAGAACATCGTCGGCGTCGTGCTCCAGTGCAATAACTACGACGTCGTCGATCTCGGAGTCATGGTGCCGGCCGAAAAAATTCTGGAAGCCGCCACCGCCGAACGCGCCGACATCGTCGGGCTATCCGGGCTGATCACGCCGTCGCTCGACGAAATGTGCCACGTCGCGGCTGAAATGGAGCGGCAAGGCTTCGACCTGCCGCTTCTGATCGGCGGCGCCACCACAAGCCGCGTGCACACGGCGGTGAAGATCAGCCCGAATTACCGGCGCAATCAGGCGATCTACGTCAACGATGCGAGCCGCGCCGTGGGGGTGGTCTCGGCGCTGATGTCGCGCGAAACGCGCTCGCGCTATGTCGGCGATGTGCGCAGCGAATATGCCAGGATCGCCGCCGCGCACGCCCGCGGCGAGGACAACAAACAGCGCTTGTCGCTTGAGGCCGCGCGCGCCAATGCGCTCAAGCTCGATTGGTCGGGCGGCTACATTCCGCCGGTGCCGCGGTTTCTCGGCACGCGCCGTTTTGCCGACATCCCGGTAGACGAGCTCGTCGACTATATCGACTGGTCGCCGTTCTTCGCGACCTGGGAGCTTTCCGGAAAATATCCCGCGATCCTTGACGACCCGACATTGGGCGAAGCGGCGCGGGGCCTTTATGCCGACGCGCAGGACATGCTGCGCCGGATGCTCGCCGAACGCTGGTTCCGCGCCAGCGCAGTGATCGGCCTTTGGCCGGCCAACAGCGAAGGCGACGACATCCTCGTGTTCGCCGACGAGGCGCGCAACGCGCCGGTTGCGACGCTGCATACGTTGCGCCAGCAGCTTGCGCGCCGCGAAGGCCGCGCCAATATCGCACTTGCCGATTTTGTCGCGCCACGCGCAAGCGGGCTTCGCGACTATATCGGCGCCTTCGCCGTCACCTCGGGCATCGGCGAAGACGCGGTGGTCGAGCGCTTCAAAGGCGCCAACGACGATTACTCCGCGATCATGGCCAAAGCGCTCGCCGACCGGCTCGCGGAAGCGCTGGCCGAACGGATGCACCAGCTCGTGCGGCGGGAATTCTGGGCCTATGACGAAGGCGAAACCTTGGGCAATAGCGAGCTCATCGCCGAACGCTATCGCGGCATTCGCCCCGCGCCCGGTTATCCGGCGCAACCCGATCACACCGAGAAAAGAACGTTATTCCAGCTTCTCGGCGGCGAGCGCGCGATCGGCGTGACGTTGACCGAAAGCTTTGCGATGTGGCCGGGCGCTTCGGTGTGCGGCCTCTATTTCAGCCATCCGGAGAGTCATTATTTCGGCGTCGGCAAGATCGAGCGCGACCAGGTCGATGACTACGCCCGGCGCAAGGCGCAGACGCTCGCCGAAACGGAACGGTGGCTGGCGCCCATTCTCAATTACGACCCGTTAGCGGCGACGCGGACCGCGGCGGAGTAAATGCGTCACGGAGTTTGCGCCGCCATCTTGCGCGCGATCGCTTGTTCGACAAACAAGGCGGCTTCGAGCGTTGCCCGGTCGCGGCCGAAACGGCCGACGATTTGAACACCGAGCGGCAAGCCGTCGTCGCTCAAGCCGGCGACATTCACGCACGGCGCGCCCATCAGGGTCCAAAGCCGGTTGAACATCGGATCGCCAGTCGCGCCCAGTCCTTGCGGCGCGGCGCCGGGCGCCGACGGCGTGAGAATCACGTCGTAATCCGCCATGGCATCGGCGAGCGCCTGGCGGCCGCGGCTGGCGGCGCGCCGCGCCGCGTCATAGTCCTCGGCTGAAATCGTGGTCGCGCGATCGAGCTGCTCGCGCAGCAATGTGTCGATCCGTTCGCGATGGCGGTCGTATTCGAAAGCGAGCGAGCGGGTATTTTCGTAATCCTGAATGATGAATTGCGCGGCGAAGGCGTCCTGCAGGACTGGCGGCAGGCGCAGCTCGGCGACGGTAGCTCCGGCCCCGGCCGCGATCCGCGCCGCGCTCTCGACCGCCTTCTGCATCGCCGGACTCGCTTTCGGCCATAGATGCGTGCGCGCGAGACCGATGCGAGGCGCCGCCGGGGCAACGCGATCGACCCGCAGGTCGCGCTGCAAGATGGCAGCGGCCGCGAACGCGACGTCGGCGACGCCGGCCCCGAACAGACCCGCGGTATCGAGGTACCACGACACGGTCTTCACCCCGACCAGCGGGATCAGCCGGTACGAGGGTTTGAGCGCGGCTACGCCGCAGAACGCTGCCGGACGGATCACCGAACCGGCGGTCTGCGTGCCGTAGGCGAGCGGCACCATGCCGGCGGCGACAGCGGCGGCCGATCCCGCCGACGAGCCTCCAGGCGTATGCGCGGTGTTGTGCGGATTACGCGTTCGCGAGGGCACAAGGGACGCGAATTGGGTGGTCACTGTCTTGCCGATAACGATGCCGCCGGCTTGGCGGGTCAGAACGACCGCGCTGGCGTCGGCGGCAGGGCGATGCCCGGCATAGATCGGCGAGCCGTACTGCGTGGGCAGATCGGCGGTATCGAATATGTCCTTGAAGCCGACCGGCAAGCCGCGCAGCGGCAAGGACGCAAGCCGCTTGTCTTCGGTGGCACGCCGCGCTCCGTCGAGATCGAGCGTGGCGAAGGCGCCGATGTCCCCTTCGCGCGCGGCAATGACTTCAGCGCATAATTCGACCACGCGGCGCGGGGTCAACTCGCCGGCTTCAACACGACGGGCGAGATCGAGGGCGGACAACATCATTTGCCATCAATCAGCGCGGCGATGCCGGCCGCCGCGCGGCGCACGTGGGGAAATGCGAGGAGGCAGATCACCGAGGTGACCGGCCAGCCGATCAAAAAGGCCGAAAGCCAGCGCCGCACGAAATCGGCGCGGAAGCCGATATTGGCGAACCTTACGACGCAGCTGACGACGAAAACGAATCTGGCCCGAAAGGGTGTCCAGGATCAAGGTCTCTGGCATGCATGTCGTCATGGTTAACGCTTCGCTTCTTGCAAGGTGCCCCGATTATTGAGCCGTCCTTAACGGAATTACACGCATTGTCGGCTTCATGACGCGTGGAGTTCAGTGGTCGCTCGTGCCGCGAACCCGAAGTTCGCACAAGGGTTCGGAACCTCCCGATGCGAACTTTGGGTCCAAAGGCGGCACGAGCAAGAATATATTTGCTAATGTCCTTCTCGATTCCGAAGTTCGTACGAACGTGCCGCAAAGGCTTGCGAACTTCGGAATCGGGACATTAGTCTGTTTGCTCCTTTTTCTCACGCTGCTCGCCCTAGCCGGCTGCGGTCATTACTTGTTCGCGGAGCGTGAACCGTGGCGGCATGATGCAGAGGTCGCCTGCCTCAATTCCGGCGCGGTGAAAGAGACGCCACAACGCGTGCGCATATCATCGATCGAGGGACCGGGAATATGCGGCATGAATTTTCCCATCCGCGTGTCGGCGCTCGGCGACAGCGCGCCGCTGGGCTACGACGACGAGCCGCCGATCCGGCCGCCGGCCGATATTCCGCACGGAACAAGGCCGCAGGACATGCCGTCGTCTTGGCCGGGCGCGCCATCAAGCGCGATGCCCGCAAGCCCGGTCCAGCAAAGTCCGATCCAGTCGCGCGCTCTCCCTCCTGCCGGGGTCTCGCCGCAATCCTACCCCTACCCCACCGCGCCATCTTATCCGCCGCCGCGATCCTATCCGCCGCCGGCCGCCGCGCCCGGTGCGCCGTTGTCGCTCAATCCGCCTGGCGTGCCGCCGGCCGAAGAGGCCGACGACGACGATGCCGGCATCCCGGGCGGGCCCCCGCATCCGTATTATGGCGGTCCGCAAGGTCCGCATAATTCGCCGCCATATGGTTCGGCCCCGCAAAATGCGACACCGTACTATTCGCCGCCGCCGCTCGGACCACCACGCGCCTCGGCAATTGCCGCGGCTGGTCCAGTCGAGGTCTCGCCGCCCGCGACGCTTGCCTGCCCGATCGTCTCAGCGCTCGATCAATGGATCGCGGCCTCAGTGCAGCCGGCGGCGCTGCGCTGGTTCCGCCAGCCGGTCGTTGGGATCAGGCAGATCTCGGCCTATTCGTGCCGCGGCATGAACGGCGATCCGAACGCGCATATTTCCGAGCACGCCTTCGGCAATGCGCTCGACATCGCCGAATTCGACCTCGCCGACGGCCATGCCGTCAGCGTGCAATATGGCTGGCACGGCACGCCGGAAGAGCAAGGATTTCTCCACGACGTACAGGCTGCGGCGTGCGATCAATTCACGACCGTGCTCGCGCCGGGCGCCAACGTCTATCATTACAATCATATTCACGTTGACCTGATGCGGCGCGAGAGCGGACGGCGCATCTGCGAACCCGCGGCGATTCCCGGTGACGTGGCCGCCGCTCGCGCACGCTCGCGCTTTGCCGCGCAACATTACCAAGAGCGCTATCGCAATCCCGATATCACCGGTTCGATCGCTCGCAGCACGCCGAAGCGCGATGCCGCCGAAGACGACGACAGGCTGCCGAACGCGGCGCCGGGGAATGATTGACCGGATCGGGAAGACGGCACGGCGCCCATGCGGTTTAATCAGGGCGCGTACTCAGTAATTCACCCCGTCCGCTTCACCTTTGAAAGCAGATTTCGCGCAGCACAGTGAACTTGTGCTTTGCGCCTAAGCGGTGAGTAAGGGCGTTTTAGCGGACCGTACGTCGGCCCAAGGGTCGGGAGGAGCAACCGGCGTATTCACCCTGCCCAGCGCGGCCTTGTATTGCGAATCCAGTTCCTTCTGTTTCTTCTTTTCCTGGGCGGCGCGATAAGCGCCGGCGTCCTGTTTGTCGGCCAAAGTATTCGCATTCTCCCCGGCCTCTCGACCTTGCTGGGAAACGCAGCACCGGTGAGTGCAAGAGCGCAAACGTTGCCACTACAAGGTTTTCATGGCGTCCCATCCCTGCTGACGACCACTCCGAGACAATTTATAGCGCAATTGGTCCGGTCCCTGCCACCGGCTCCGAAGTGAACTAGCGCGCATCGGCCGCGGCAACGGGACGGGGCTTAGTCGCACCGACATGGGGTATCAAATAGCTTGCCAGGTGAGCATCAAGGGCATCCATCGTCATCGCATCGGCGGGGTCGGCGCAAAAGCCGACAAAACCGTCCGGCCGCACGAGGATCGCGCCGCCGTGAGGAACGCCGGCTGCAGCCGCATCGAAAGGCGCAATCGACGCATCGACAATGGAAACAAGTTTGTCCCATCGCGCACGGAGATAGTCCAGCCGAGGCACTCGGCCAAACGCTATTAGATGATGGCGCGTGCCGCTTAGGTGGTGGCAAGCAGGGAAGCGCGTTCCCGGCCCCAGTCCGCCGACGCGTGTGCCGGCCTGACCCACAAGCGCACTTCCCGCATAGGAGATGTCGAGCATCGACCGCCGGCGCGCCGCCGCCATATCCCTGGCCGCATCGGGCGGCGGCACGGCCAGCGCGCCACGCTCGCACA
>DASPWC010000149.1:0-2333 GCA_035622055.1 Xanthobacteraceae bacterium
ACGGTATTCGGCAAGCTTTATGGGGTCGCGGACCTGCGGGGGCGCATTGCCCAGCTCGGCGACGAGCTCGACCTCGCCGATCTTCTCGATCGCCCCACTGGCAAGCTGTCGGCCGGACAGAAAACGCGGGTGTCGCTCGCCAAAGCGCTCGTTAACAATCCGGACGTGCTGCTGCTCGACGAGCCGACAGCATCACTCGATCCCGATACTGCCGATTGGGTGCGCAGCCACCTGGAAAACTACTGCCACGACCGGCACGCCACCGTGTTGCTGGCTTCGCACAATATGAATGAGGTGGAGCGGCTGTGCGAGCGCGTCATCATCATGAAGCGCGGCCGCATCGAGGATGACGACACGCCGGCCAAACTCTTGGCGCGATACGGACGCCGGACGCTGGAAGAGGTCTTTCTTGACGTCGCGCGCGGCAACGGCGAGCTGCAAGAGGCTGCGCAATGAGCCGTCAGCACGACGCTGCGCTCGTATTTTCGCCGCGCCGCATATCGGCAATGATGCTGCGCTATTGGTATCTGTTGCGATCGTCCTGGCCGCGCCTGCTCGATCTCGTCTATTGGCCGACCGTGCAGATGGTGACCTGGGGATTCCTGCAATACTACATCGCGAACAATGCCGGCTTCTTCGCGCGGGCCGGAGGCACGTTCATCGGCGCCGTTCTGCTGTGGGACATTCTGTTCCGCGGCCAGATCGGTTTCTCGGTCTCGTTCCTGGAGGAGATGTGGTCGCGTAACATCGGCAACATCATGATGAGCCCGCTACGTCCCCTCGAGTTCATCGCCGCGCTCATGGTGATGAGCGTCGTTCGGCTGTCGGTCGGCGCGGTTCCCGTCACATTCCTCGCGATCGCGTTTTTCGGTTTCAATTTGTACGGATTGGGTCTCGCCCTGGTGGCGTTCTTCTTCAATCTGATGCTTACGAGCTGGGCGATCGGGATTTTTGTTTCGGGGCTGATTTTGCGCAACGGGATGGGTGCTGAAAATCTCGCTTGGTCGATCATGTTTTTGTTCATGCCCCTGACCTGCGTCTACTATCCGGTTACGACGCTACCGGTCTGGCTGCAGCCGGTAGCCTGGCTTTTGCCGCCGACCTACGTATTCGAAGGCATGCGTGCGCTCGTCATCGACAAGGTCTTCCGCCCGGACCTGATGATCGATGCACTGGCACTTAACGTCGTCCTGTTCGCCGCCGGCGTATCTGGATTCCTCAAACTTCTGGAAAGCGCGCGTCGCCACGGCGCGCTGATGCAAACCGGCGAATAAGTTCCGCAATCAAGGCAAATGGACGCCATGTGAGACTAAAATGGCGGGAACGCGTTGATTCCAATGCGTAATGGAACGGGAAAACTTGGATTTTAGGTTGACTGTATGACACAGCACCGTCACAATGCTGCGCTGCAGCAAGCCGGGCGAGGAATAATGGCGATTGGGGAGTTTGGGGGCGCGCCCGCCGCGCCGGAAAACAACGGCGTCCTGGTATCGACGCCGCTTTACTGGATCTACGAAATGAGCCAGGCCGCCTTGAACCCGTCGCGGGCTTGGGCAGATGTTACACGGCTGTTTTTTAAGAATCCGGTCAATCCACTATCGTACACCACCTTCGGGAAATCGATCGCGGCGGCTTGCGAATTGTTCGAACGCTCCACGCGACGTTACGGTCGGCCGGAATGGGGCATCAGTTCAACGCTTGTCAGCGGCGAACGCGTGCCGGTGCAGATCTCCACCGTTTGGGAGCGCCCGTTCTGCAAACTCATCCATTTCGAGCGCTTGTTTGAGCATCCGCCGAAGCGTCCGCAGCCGAAGCTTCTGATCGTCGCGCCCATGTCCGGGCACTACCCGTCGCTGCTGCGCGGGACTGTCGAGGCTTTTTTGCCCAATCACGAGGTCTACATCACCGATTGGGCGGATGCGCGAATGGTCCCGGTAGCGGAGGGACCATTCGATCTGAACGACTATATCGATTACGTGATCTCGATCCTGCACACGCTTGGCGGTGATACGCACGTCGTGGCCGTATGTCAGCCCTCGGTCCCAGTGCTGGCGGCCGTCGCCCTCATGGAGGCCGACGGAGATCGCTGCGTGCCGACCTCCATGATTCTGATGGGCGGGCCAATCGATACGCGAATTAACCCAACCGCCGTGAATACGCTCGCCGAGAAACGCGGCATCGACTGGTTCCGGACCCACGTCATCACCAAGGTGCCGTTTCCGAATCCGGGCTTCATGCGTGATGTCTATCCCGGCTTCCTCCAGCTCAACGGCTTTGTCACCATGAATCTCGACCGCCACATCGAGGCGCATAAGCAATTGTTCCTCAATCTG
>DASPWC010000150.1:0-5877 GCA_035622055.1 Xanthobacteraceae bacterium
CCCGATGGATTCGGCGCCATGCAATTGCAAAACATCCGGCTGCAAAGTCTGCACCACCGCGGCTAAAAAAGCTTCGTCGGCATCGACCGTGAGCGCCACTTTTTGAGCGCGACCGCTCACGCGGCGGCCGAGCGCCCGCGCAACCTCAAATTCCAGGTGTCGGGGCGACGGCGGAAAAAACACGAAGCCGACCATGTCAGCGCCGGCATCCAGCGCGACATCGAGGGCCTCTGGCGTCGAGAGGCCGCAGATTTTTACGGTAAACGACATTTCTTTGCGCGGTCCCAACCGATCCTTCGCTGTCACGCTCTGGTCGGTGCGGTTCTACATCGCCGCGCAGGCTTTGTCTTGCAAGCCGGACGGCCCATCACCGGATGGGCGCCTGTAACCGCAGCCGCTCGGGCGGCTCGACCGCCCCCGGCGCGCCGCTCCCACCGGCAACGGTCTGTTTGAACCCGTCGATCTCGGCACGAAGCTCGTCGACCTCGCGTTCCAGCAGGCGCGCCGTGCGCCGCCATTTGGCCTGCCGCAGCCAAGCCGCTAGTCCGCCGATCACGACCCCGACAATAAGGAGCACGATGATCAGGGCGAACAGCGGTAACGTCAGCGAAGCGGCGGGGTGTTCCGCGCTGAACGGATCGAGAGATACCGTCACGATCTGCCGGTTGGCCACCGCAAACGCGATGATGATCACGGCAAGCGGCACGAGAATGAGCGCCGCGACAACGTTGCGGACTACTCTGCCGGCCGATCGCGGGGCCCCGCTCAACCTTCGCCCGGGCGGTTAAGCCGCTCGCGCATTTCCTTGCCGGTCTTAAAGAACGGCACGCACTTCTTGTCTACCGCGACATGCGCGCCGGTGCGGGGATTGCGCCCCGTCCGGGCCGGACGCTGCTTCACTGAAAATGCGCCGAAGCCGCGCAGTTCGACGCGATCGCCGCGCGACATAGCGGCGACTATTTCACCGAGAATCGCGTTGACGATGTTCTCGACGTCGCGCTGATACAAATGGGGGTTCTGCGCAGAAATACGTTGAACCAGTTCCGACTTGATCATGGCCCGCCCGCGAAACTTTGTTGGAGAACCGAGAGGCTGACCCGAACTCCGCCGCTCAGTTCGAGCCGGCAGGGTGCCAAAGGGCCAATAGACCGTCAAGATTGAAACGCTGCACGGCGCCGAGTGTGCCCCAGGGGTCGAGTCGCTCGGCCAGCTTGTTTAATCCCGCCGCATCGAGGATCGCGAGCGTAGCGGCATGCAGGAACGTCAGATCGCTAAATCGGGGGTTCAAATTGTAGTCCCGCACCGGTAACGCGGTGTCGACGCTCTTCTCTTTTCCCAGCCAAGCGAGCGCCGCACGCTCGTCGCCGATCTCGTCGATCAGCTTGAGATCGACAGCCTGATGGCCGGTGAAAACGCGTCCATCCGCGGCCGTCTGTAATTGGGCGTCCGTCAGATGACGGCGGTCCTGCACGATGCCTTTGAACCAGGCATAAGAGTCCTGGATGATCGATTCCAGCGCCGCACGCGCCTCGGGACTGGTCGGCTCGTAACCGTCTGGCGCGGCCTTTAGCGGAGTGGACTTCACCGACTCCACCTTCACGCCGATTTTGTCGAGAAGATCGGTGACGTTGGGATACTGGAACAAAACACCGATCGAGCCGACGAGCGAGGTTTGCTGCGCCACGATGTGATCGGCGGCGAGCGCGGTAATATAACCGCCGGAGGCCGCCATACTGTCGACGACGACCACCAGCGGCTTTTTCTCACGCAGGCGTGACAGCGAATCGAAAAGCTGCTCCGAACCGGCCGTGGTGCCGCCGGGGCTGTCGACATGCACGATGACGGCCCGGGCCAGCGAGGACCGCGCGAGCCGATCAAGTTGCTCGACCCTGTCCCGGTCGCCTCTGATCAAGCCCGAGATCGTTACGCGCGCGATATAAGGCCGTAGGCCGAAACCACGAATCCGGTTGCCGGCCAGCGCCGTCGCTGCGGCGACGCCGAGCACGACCACCCCGATGGCGATCGCGCGCCAGAATGTCAGCCTTCGCCGCATTTTGCGGCGATCGATAATGAGATCGGCATCAAGCGACATGGTCCGTTCCCTGTTCCGCTACCACCACGCTCAGTAACAGGAGAGAAATCATTCCTCCGCTTCTTTCTCACCCTCTCCGTCTTCTTCGCCCTTGCGCTTGAGCGCCGTGCCGAGGATATCGCCCAGTGTGGCGCCGGAATCGGAGGAGCCATATTGCGCAATGGCTTCCTTTTCCTCGGCGACTTCGAGCGCTTTGATCGAGACCGTCACGCGCCGCGAGCGCCGATCGAATTGGGTCACCCGCGCATCGACCTTTTCGCCGACGGCGAAACGATCGGGGCGCTGCTCCGAGCGGTCGCGCGCGAGCTCCGACCGCTTGATGAAGGAAGCGAAGTCGGTGCCGACGATCTTCACTTCGATGCCGCCCTCCTTCACCTCGATGACTTCGCAGGTCACCACGGCACCTTTCTTGAGGTCGCCAGCGGCTGGCTCCGCCGCGTCGACTCCTTCCGACAGCTGTTTGATGCCAAGCGAGATGCGCTCCTTCTCGACGTCGACGTCGAGCACCTGTGCTTTGACCTTGTCGCCTTTCTTGTACTCCTCGATGACCTGCTCGCCCGGGCGTTTCCAATCGAGGTCCGACAAATGCACCATGCCGTCGACTTCGCCATCGAGACCGAGAAACAGGCCGAATTCGGTCTTGTTCTTGACTTCGCCTTCGACCACAGAGCCTGCAGGATATTTCTCGACAAAAACCTCCCACGGATTGCGCATGGTCTGTTTGAGGCCGAGCGAAATGCGCCGTTTGACCGGATCGACTTCGAGCACCTGCACCTCAACTTCCTGCGAAGTCGAGACGATCTTGCCGGGGTGAACGTTCTTTTTGGTCCACGACATTTCCGAAACGTGAATTAGCCCCTCTATCCCCGGCTCGAGTTCGACGAACGCGCCGTAATCCGTGATATTGGTGACGCGCCCCTTGAAGCGCGCACCAACCGGATATTTCGCCTCGATGCCCTGCCATGGATCGTCGAGCAGCTGCTTCATGCCGAGCGAGATGCGGTGCGTCTCATGGTTGATCTTGATGATCTTGACCTTGACCTGCTGCCCGATATTGAGGACCTCGGACGGGTGGTTGACGCGCCGCCACGCGATATCGGTCACATGCAAAAGCCCGTCGATGCCGCCGAGATCGACGAAGGCGCCGTAATCGGTAATGTTCTTGACCACGCCGTCGATGACCTGCCCCTCTTCGAGGTTCTGCACCAGCTCCTGACGCTGTTCGGCGCGCGTTTCCTCCAGAACCGTTCGGCGTGACACGACGATATTGCCGCGGCGGCGATCCATTTTGAGAATTTGGAACGGCTGCGGATTGTTCATCAGCGGCGATACATCGCGAATAGGCCGGATGTCGACCTGCGAGCGCGGCAGAAAAGCGACCGCGCCGTCGAGATCGACCGTGAACCCGCCCTTGACTTGATTGAAAATGATGCCCTGCACCTTCTCATTGTTCTGGAAGGCCTTCTCGAGTTTGCCCCAGCTTTCTTCGCGGCGCGCCTTGTCGCGAGACAGCACGGCTTCGCCCAACGCGTTTTCGATTCTTTCGAGATAAACCTCGACGGTGTCGCCGACCTTGATCTCGGCCGAGCGGCCCGGTCCCGCAAATTCCCGCAGAGCCACGCGGCCTTCGGTCTTAAGACCGACGTCGATGACGGCGAGGTCCCGTTCGATGGCGACGACGGTGCCCTTGACGACAGAGCCTTCCTGCAAATGACCGTCGCCGAAGGATTCTTCGATCAGCTTGGCGAAGTCTTCGCGCGACGGCGCGCTAGCGGCGGATTGAGCCGAAACCTGAGCCATAAATTACTCCCAACCCCGGGGATTAAGACGAGTCCGAACGTGCGGTCGCCACCGATGCCGGTGGTTGGGGCCAAGACCATACGATCGAACGAAGTTTGCGTTCCGGCGAGCTCTTAAGAGGCCGAATATGCAGCCAAACTGCAAACGGGCAGACGAACTGCAACGAGGCGGTGAACGGGCGCTACCTCCGATGACGAAAGCGCCGTCAACGGCGCTTTCGGCCCGCTCGAACGGCCTCGACAATATCGACGGCGGCCCGAAACGTGGCGTCTATACCCAAATGCGTGGTGTCGAGCAAGTGTGCATCTGGCGCCGCCCTAAGGGGCGCCGCCGCGCGCTGCGAATCGCGTTCGTCACGGCGTAGAAGGTCGGCCAGGACGTCCTTCTCCTCGACATTCTCGCCTCGCGCCCGCAACTCAAGCACGCGCCGCGCGGCACGCACTTCTGCAGAGGCCACGACGAAGAGTTTGACGTCGGCGCCCGGTGCAATGACCGTTCCGATGTCGCGGCCATCCAGCACCGCGCCGGGAGGGCGCATCGCGAACGCGCGCTGATAATTGATCAAGGCCTGGCGCACCTGCGGAATGGCGGCAACCACCGACGCAGCTTCCGTAATGGCCTGTAATTTCAGCGCGTTCTCTTCGAACTTGCGCGGATCGAGTTTGGCTGCGGCTTCGGTCGCACGCCCCACATCGTCAAGCGGGTAGCCTGCATCCAGCATTGTCTTGGCCACGGCCCGATAAAGCAGACCGGTATCCAGATGGTGCAACCCATAGACCAGGGCGAGCTGGCGTCCGATCGTGCCTTTACCCGAGGCCGCCGGACCGTCAATCGCGATGATCATGACCGGACGCCTTTCGCCTGCGCGCACCGAAAGTAACGCCCGGAATGCGTTGCGTCTCTCACGATAGATCCGCGCCCAGTGACCGCATCAAATCCACAAATCCAGGAAAGCTCGTCGCAATGAAGCGCCCGTCATCGATCTGGACCGGCCGCTCGGTGGAGAGCCCAAGAACAATTGCCGCCATGGCGATGCGGTGGTCCATGTGCGTGACAACGACACCTCCGCCGGCGGCCCGACTGCCGCCCTGCACGATAAGGTCGTCGCCTTCGATTTCAGCGGTCACTCCGTTGGCCCGCAACAGAGCGGCCGTCGCGAGAAGACGGTCGGATTCCTTGACGCGCAGTTCCTTCAGACCGCGCATGACGGTCGCGCCCTCGGCAAACGCGGCCGCTACCGAGAGGATCGGATACTCGTCGATCATCGCCGGAGCGCGCGATGCCGGAACCTCAACGCCGCGCAACGTTCCGGCGCGCACGCGCAGATCTGCGACCTCTTCGCCGCCTTCGTTGCGCCGTTCGAGCGCTTCGATCGAGGCGCCCATTTCGCCGAGCGTCGCGATGAGGCCGGTGCGCAACGGATTCATCATTACACCCGGCAAAACGATATCCGACCGCGGAACCAGAAGCGCGGCCACCAGCGGAAATGCGGCCGAAGAAGGATCGGCCGGGACCACGATCGGCCGCGGCGCCAGTTCCGGCTGACCGGCAAGCGTGATGCGCCGTCCGTGCTCGTCCACCCGCTCGACCCTCACATCGGCCCCAAAATAGCCGAGCATTTTCTCGGTATGGTCGCGCGTCGCTTCGGCCTCGATCACTACGGTTTCGCCGGGCGCCGAAAGGCCCGCCAAAAGTGTCGCCGACTTCAATTGCGCCGAAGGGACCGGCGGTTTGAACACGATCGGCATCGGATCGCGCGCCCCGGCGAGCGTCAGGGGCAAGCGGCCATCCACCGAAGCAATCGCGCGCGCTCCCACCCGCTCCAGCGGATCGAGCACCCGGCGCATCGGCCGGCTGCGCAAGGAGGCGTCGCCGTCGAATGTCGCCGTGATCGGGCAACCGGCGACCGCACCGAGGGTCAGCCGGCACCCGGTTCCGGAATTGCCGAAATCGAGAAGGCCGCGGGGTTCGGCAAAACCGCCGAC
>DASPWC010000151.1:0-5379 GCA_035622055.1 Xanthobacteraceae bacterium
TATCGCCGAGCATGTGGCCGGTCGCCATGCCGGATGCATTCGCCGTCGTGAAAGTGGGGAACAGCGCGTGGCTGTTGCGCACGCTCACGCCTCCTCGCGCGATCGACGCCATGGTGGGGGCGGTGCTGGTGTCGACCATGCAAAAGCGCAGGCCATCGGAGATGAAGAGCACCACATTATGCGGCCGAGAGGCGGGCGCTTGCGCAAAGGCGGTTGAGTGAAAAATACCTTGTCCAAGAAAGAGTTGCAGAAGTGCGGCACCGAGGAGGAGCGGCAAGCGCATGGCGGAGCTCCGACGCAATGGGAAATGCGATCTTTTGGCGAAGCCGAATGACAGTCGTGTGACACCGCGGCACCGAGGTAGGTGAAAGGAAAAAAGGCGGCCCCGGATGGGGCCGCCAGCATGCCGCGCCGAAAAAAACCTGGGTGGCTTCAGTGGCGGGCGGCCAATGGCCGCCCGCGAGCGAAGGAAACGATTACTCGCCTTCGGTTCCGATCGCGTAGGCGGTCTCGCCGTGCACTGCGTCGTCGCCGACTTTAAGGGTCGCGTCGTCCATACGCAGCGGAACGATGAAACCGATCACCTTCAGGATAATGTAGGTGGCGATCGCATTAAACACGATGATGAAGGCCGCACCTTCTGCCTGCAGCAGGAGCTGCGACGGGTTGCCGTAGAGCCAACCGGTGATGCTCACGCCGGGTGCATCCTTGTCAGTGCCGATATATTGCAGCATTGCCGGATTCGCCAGAATGCCAGTCAAGAGGCCGCCGGTGAGGCCGGCAACGCCGTGGGTCGAGAATACGCTGAGCGTGTCGTCGACCTTCATCATCAGCCGGGACTTCTGCAGCTTGTTCATGCTGAGCCACGGGATGATGCCCGCAACGATACCGATAATGATCGCACCCCAGCCGTCGACATAGCCGGCGGCGGGCGTGATGGCGACGAGGCCAGCGATCATGCCGTTGACGGCGCCCAGGACCGACGGCTTGCCGTAGGCCATTTTGTCCATCAGCGTCCAGACCAGAAGGCCGGTGGCCGTTGCGGTATTGGTGTTGAGCACCGCTGCGCCGGCATCGGCGTTGGCGAAATACGGGTCGCCGCCGTTGAAGCCGTTCCAACCGAGCCACAAAATTCCCGCGCCGACCAGCGTGATCAGCAGGCTATTCGGCGGGAAATTGTCGCGGTCCGCTTGAAGACGCGGACCGACGACGGCCGCGGCGACGAAGCCCGAGGTTCCGGCGGCGAGATGGATCACGTAGCCGCCCGAGAAGTCCGCGACGCCCATGCCAGCGAGCCAGCCGCCGCCCCAGAGACTGAACGCTCCTACGGTATAGACGAGCGTCATCCAGATAGGACAGAAGATCATCCAGGCCGTGAAATTCATGCGCCCGAGCACGGAACCGGCGAGGATGATGACGGTGATGGCGGCGAACACGAACTGGAAGAACATCAGCGTCGCCATCGGGAAGGCGAGGGGAGGCATGCCCGACGCCGCAGCGGGTATTGTTGCTTGCCCGAGTGTGAATGCGGCCGACGTGCCAAGGCTTGGTGTGCCTAGGAATGGAAACCATTGCGGCCCAAATGCCATGTTGTAGTCGAATAAGACCCAGACGATCAGGACCGATGCGAAGGCATACATCGACATGAAGGCGGAGTTGATCGCCCACTTTTTCTTGACGATGCCGCCATAAAGGACGGTCAGGCCGGGAATGCTTTGCAGGCCGACGAAGGTTGCCGCCGCCAACTGCCACGCATTGTCTCCGGTATCTAGCCATTGCGGTGAAGGTATGAGTGCCATGTGCCTTTCCCCAAAAATTTGCCCTCAGTGCGCCGATGGCACACGGGCCGACGTTTGAGTGATCGCAAAAAATATGCCAGTTAATCGAATGTTACCGGACCGGGTTTTTCGGACAGGTGTCGGCGAACCGGGCATTCGATGACTAGAAATTTCGCAATATGAGCAGAAAATGGGCAGGACTTTTGGGCCGCGTGATCAGAACTAGGTCATTGGCGGAGAGGTGGGCTGGAGTTTTGACGTGAAGTGCGAATGGGGTGTTCGGACCATGCTGGCTGCTGGGTCCGTCGTGGTGCTTGGGGCGACGGCTATCGTTCTTGTGGGATCCGCACTGAGCAGCGGTGCACGAGCGGACGAGAGTGTGATCACCTGCACCAATCCCGCCAGTGGGACGCAATGGCAAATCCGGATCGACTACGATCGCAGCACGGTCGATTCCAATCCGGCGCGTATCGGCGACGGCGATATTTCGTGGCACGACGCTTCGGATGGTGGAAATTACACGCTTGATCGCAAGTCCGGAGATCTTACGGTTGTCGTCGCGTCAAGCACCGGCGGCTATTTCCTTTATGATCGTTGCAAGCTGGACAACTAAAGCTGCGGCCGCAAGGGCCGGGTTGCGCGGTGTTGCGTCCCGCCATCGCGGGCGCGCGCGGTGGCAGTGGGGCCGGAGCGGCCGCGATGGCTGAGGGGGCATCCGCCGTAAGGGCCAGCGTAGGCTTTGCCTCCGAGATCGGCCCACGTGAGCGCAATGAGGATTTCGCCGGCGCGGTTTTCGGGATGGAGCTGCCGCAGCCCCGCCGCGATACGATCGCGGCCATTGCCGACGGAATTGGCGGCGCTAAGGGCGGCCGCGTGGCCGCCGAAACCGCCGTGCGCGGTTTCCTGGACGGATTCTTCGACTTACCCGAAACCATGGAAGTAGGACGTTCGGGAGCCACCGTTCTCAACGCCCTCAATAGCTGGATTTTTTCGCAAAGCCGTCGCGACAATAAGCTCGCGGGAATGGGATGCACCTTCACAGCGGTGGTGCTGCGCGGCCGCGTCGCCCACGTTCTGCATGTCGGCGACACGCGCGCTTACCGGTTACGCGGCGACCGGCTGACTTGCTTGACTACCGATCATGTGCGCGAGGGCGTCGACGGACGATCCAACATCCTCAATCGAGCGCTCGGCGTGGAAGCCGAGGTCCGCGTCGATTACGCCGCCCATCCGGTTGCGCTGCATGACCGCTTTCTCTTGTGTAGCGACGGTGTGCACGCCTTTTTGACGCCCGAAAACATCACCGAGATTCTTCGCGCTCGTTCGGCTTCGGACGATTCGGCTCGCGCGCTGGTCGCGGCCGCGCTGGAGTCGGGCAGCACCGACAATTGCACGGCGCTCGTCATCGATGTCGTTGAATTACCGACCGCGGATTCGGCTGCCGTCGGCGCCGATATCATGCAATTGCCGCTGATCCCGGTGCCGATCGACGGTCAGACGGTCGATGGCTTCGTCCTGAAAGTGCTGATTTCGGATGGACGCTATACGCGTTTGTTCGGCGCGATCGACGAAGTCGAAGGCGGCGAGGTGGCGCTGAAATTTCCGAAACCTCAGGTCGCCGCGGCATCTACCTATCACGCGTCGTTCGTCCGCGAGGCATGGGTCGGCGCGCGCGTGAACAGTCCTTGGGTCGGCAGGGTTATCGAACTGCCGCCGGGCCGCCAGACCTGCCTCTACACCGTCATGCCGCTTTATCAGGGGGAACTTTTGTCGACGCGGCTTGCGCGCCGGCCTTTAATCGGTCTGGAGGAGGGGCGCAACATCGCGATCAAATTGGCGCGCGGCGTCGCGGCGCTCCATCGCGCCGGCATCATTCACCGGGATATCAAGCCGGACAACGTCATCCTTGAAAGCGAAGGGTCGCTCAAGCTGATCGATCTAGGCGTGGTGCGCGTGCCGGGCCTCGAAGACTTTCCGCCCGAAGACATTCCGGGCACCATCGCCTATATGGCGCCGGAAATGTTTGGGGGCGAACCGGGCAACGAGGCGACCGACATTTACGCGCTCGGCGTTACGATGTTTCGCGCTTTCACTGGCGAATTTCCTTATGGCAATCTTGACGCGGTGAGCCCGTCGCGGCGAAGCCGACCTGTGCCGCTTGCCGAACTGCGTCCGGACCTGCCGGCTTGGCTCCAGGCGGCGCTCGGGCGAGCGATCGCGACAAATCCGGCTGACCGATTCAAGGATGTGATGGAATTCGCCCTGGAGATGGAAGCCGGACCGGCGCACGCCCCGGCTCCAGCGCACCGCCCGCAAACGCTCTACGAGCGCTCTCCAGTGCGATTCTGGCAGGGCGTGGCGGCGCTGCTCGCGCTCGCGCTGGTCCTGTCGCTGTGGTTGCGCTGACTGGGGAGTCCATGACGCGCATTGTTGGTTTGGTATTCGCTCTTTTGACATGCGCCGCGGGAGCCGCCCTTGCGCAGGACTACCCGACGCGGCCGATCCGCATGCTTGTGCCCTACGCGCCCGGCGGTATTTCAGACATCGCGGCGCGAATCGTAGGCGCCAAGCTTACCGAAGCCTGGGGGCAGCAGGTCGTCATCGAAAACCGGCCTGGCGGCAACGGTTTTATCGCCGTGACCGACGCGGCAAGATCGGCGCCGGACGGCTACACACTCGTTATGGTCACTGCCGGCGATGTCGCTATCAATCCGGCGCTGTTTAAGGAAGTTCCTTACGACGTCGAGCGCGACCTCGCGCCGATCACCGCCGTCAGCGACGCGCCCATGGTGCTCGCCGCAAACGGCGACACGCCTTATAAGTCCGTTGCCGACGTGATTACCGCGGCCAAGGCGCAGCCCGGAACGCTCAATGTCGGCACGCCGGGATATGGCAGCATCAATCAGCTGGTGCTGGAATCGATCGCGCTCAACACGGGCACGAAATTCGTCCATGTGCCCTATAAAGGCGGCGCGCCAGCGGTTCAGGCGCTCGTCGCCGGCGATATTCCGCTTGCCGTCGTCGCGAGCTCCACTGCGGCCCCGCATTTGCCGGGCGGCCAAATCCGCGTCCTGGCGATAACGACCGAACGCCGTTCACCGCTCAATCCGGAATGGCCGACCTTGGCGCAACAAGGGGCAGGCGACATCGATGCGTCGAACTGGACAGCGCTGCTGGCCCCGAAGGGTACGCCGCAACCGATCATCGACAAGCTATCCGCGAAGGTCGTCGAAATCCTCAAAATGCCGGACGTAAAGGCGCGCTTTGCCGCCGGCGGCGTGTCAACCATTCCATCAAACCCAGCCGAGCTCGACACGAAGATCAAGCGGGAAGCTGCGATCTATCGGCTCATTATCCAGAAGGCCAATGTCCACGTCGATTGAATGGTGCTTAGCCACGCATTGACATTTCCGGTCCACGGTCGCAGAGCGAAAAGTCGGGTTTGCGGGATTCAGTCACCATGTTCAAACGAATCCTGATTGCCAACCGGGGCGAAATCGCCTGCCGGATCATTAAGACCGCGCGCCGGATGGGGATCGCGACGGTTGCCGTCTATTCCGAGGCGGATCGCGACGCACTGCACGTCGAGATGGCTGACGAG
>DASPWC010000152.1:0-4743 GCA_035622055.1 Xanthobacteraceae bacterium
GGGCTCCGCGCCGGCGGCTTCTGGTTCATTGAAATGAATACGCGGCTTCAGGTTGAACATCCCGTGACCGAGGAAATTACCGGGCTCGATCTCGTCGAGTGGCAATTCCGGATTGCCGCCGGCGAAAGGCTGCCGCTGACGCAGAGTCAAATTCGTTTCGACGGTCACGCCGTAGAGGCGCGCTTCTACGCCGAAGATCCGGAGCACGGCTTTTTGCCGTCGACGGGGAAAATCGCGGCGCTCGAACTGCCGAAAAATGTTCGCGTCGACAGCGGAGTCGAAGTGGGTGCGGAGGTGACGCCGTTTTACGATGCTTTGATTGCCAAGCTGATCGCGCATGCTGCTACGCGCGAGATCGCGCTTGAACGGCTCGGCAACGCGCTCGATGCCACACTGATCGCAGGCCCGCACAGCAACGTCGCCTTTTTGACAAATCTCTGCCGTTCGGATGCGTTTCGGCGGGGCGCCGTCGATACCGGCTTCATCGACCGCAGCCTTGCAATGCTGGGCGCGGTGCCCCACCAGCGCGACACAGCAGCGGCAGCGCTCGGTGTTGTGCATCTTCTCAACGCTGCGGCGGCATCGAAAGAGGCGGCTGCACCCGATCAAGACCCGCTCAATCCCGATTCGCCATGGGCGGCGCGCGACGGCTTCCAGATCGGCGGCGCGCGCGTAGTCGCGCTGCCGGTGGTCGTCGATGGGGAGGACGCCAATGCCGTCGTCACTTACGAGCATGATGGCCCGCACGTCGCAATCGAGGGAGCGTCGCCGGCGCGTGATGCAAAAGCTTTCGAAGCGGGCGGAGACGTCTATGTCCTGCGGGGTGGCCGCCAGACCCGCGTCCGCGTAAAGGATTTTTCGGCGGCCGCGACGGATTCGCACCCCGGGAACAATGTCGTGAGGGCGCCCATGCACGGCCGCGTCATGGAGATTCTTGCCGCAGCCGGCGATCGGGTCGGTGTCGGTCAGCGTCTCGCCGTGATCGAAGCGATGAAGATGGAACATACGCTGCGGGCACCGTTTGCCGCAGTCGTGATCGAGGTTCCTGTGAGTAGCGGGGCGCAGGTCGTGGAAGGCGCCCCCATCATGGTGCTAGAGCGGCTCAAGGATCCGGCAGAGTAGAAGAATGACCGTTCACCTCATCAAGCTTTGCGTCGGCTGCGACAGCATTCGCGATCTCGAAAACTGGATCAAGCAAAAGCTCAAAGCCAAGCGCA
Source organism: Xanthobacteraceae bacterium (assembly GCA_035622055.1). Lineage (GTDB taxonomy): Bacteria > Pseudomonadota > Alphaproteobacteria > Rhizobiales > Xanthobacteraceae > BOG-931. The sequence goes on from DASPWC010000152.1 coordinate 1,218, forward strand.
AGAACGGCGAAAAGCCGGAACACATTCATAGGACCCGCATGGTGCCCAAGCGCGCGGCCGAGCTGACCGGCGGCGGCTCGCTCTACTGGGTCATCCGCGGCGAAATCATGTGCCGTCAGCGTATCCGCGCCGTCCGTCCGTTTGTGGACGAGGACGGCGTTGGGCGCTGCGGTTTGGCGCTCGACCCCAAAGTGGTTCCTGTTGAGCCGCGGCCACACCGCACCTTTCAGGGCTGGCGGTATCTCGCGGTCAAAGACGCCCCGCGCGACCTCGGCAAGGTGTCGAAGGGAGCCGTCAATATGCCGGAATCGATGCGCCGGGAATTGCGGGACCTTGGTCTGATGTGAGGCCGTTTGCCTTGCGATTGGGGTCCCTCTTGCCGCATGGCGCGCCTGCTCGGTATCACTTAAATTGCGCAGCAATCGTGCGGAGCCGCAATAATGATCATTGGCAGTGAGAAAGACGTTACCACGGCGGTGTTGAGCGAGCTTAAGCGGACGAAGAACCCGCGTTTGCGGGAAATTTTGTCCGCGTTAGTTCGTCGCCTGCATGATTTTGCCCGCGAGGTGAAACTCACCGAGGAAGAATTCCAGGCTGCGATCGGCTATATCGTCGCGCTCGGCAAGCATACCAGCGAAACCCACAACGAAGCCGTGTTGATGTCCGGCTCGCTCGGCTTCTCGACCTTGATTTGCCTTCTCAACAACGGCAATCGCGGGCAAACCGAAACCGATGCAAACCTGCTCGGCCCATTCTGGCGGATGGATTCGCCGCCGACGCCGAATGGCTCATCCATCGTGCGCTCGCCGACGCCGGGACCGGCTTTGTTTGTCGAAGCCTGGTTCCACGACGCGAAGGGTAAGCCGATCGAAGGCGCCGAGGTCGATATCTGGCAGTCGTCGCCGGAGGGCTTTTATGAGAACCAGGATCCGGTCCAGGCCGACATGAATCTGCGCGGCAAGTTTACGACCGACGAAAACGGCCACATCGGCTTTCGCAGCGTGAAGCCGGCTGGCTATCCCATCCCGATCGACGGGCCGGTGGGCGAATTGTTGCGCGCGCAAGGGCGCCACAATATGCGTCCTGCCCATCTGCATTTTCTCGTCTACAAACCGGGCTTCAAGACACTGATCTCGCAGCTCTATGTGCCTGACGACAAACATATCGAAACCGATGTCCAGTTCGGCGTTACCCGCCACCTCATCGGCAACTATCTGCGTCACGCGGAGCCATGTAATCGAGCCGCCGATGTCAAACCGCCATGGTACTCGCTCGAACATACCTTCGTGATGGAAAAGGGGACCGCGCGGCTGCCGAAGCCGCCGATCACGGGCAAGGCGGAAGGCGAGCGGCCGGCTATTCCGCATCTCGAGCCGGCCGAATAACGTTCGGGACCCGATGGCCGGATTTGCTCCGGCCATCGACGTCTTCGGAACCCCGGATGAGAAAAACGTCAATGCCAGCGACAAGGCGCGGGCATGATGAGGGACAGGGAGGAAACAAAATGTTGCGTCGGACTGTGCTTAAGGGAATGGCGGCGGCCGCCGCCGGGGGATCGTTGGCCCGCTCCGCGGCAGCGGACACGCCGCTTAAGATCGGCATCAGCATCCCCCTCACCGGGGCCGGCTTCAACGCGGTCGGACGACAGCTGCAAGGCGCGCTCAAACTCTACGTGCAGCAGCACGGCGACACCGTGGCCGGGCGCAAAATCGAACTCATCATCCGCGACGATGGCGGCGTCGCCGACAATGCGCGTCGGCTCATTCAGGAGATGATCGTCGACGAGAAGGTCGACATGCTCGGCATCGGCATCACGCCGACGGCGCTCGCGATCGCGCCGCTCGCGACCGAGGCGAAAAAAGCCACGCTGGTGATGAGTTCGGGCGCGTCGATCACGACTACGAAGTCCCCATACTTCGTGCGCGCCGGGTTCATTTTGCCACCGCAATCTTGGATTCTGGCCGAGTGGGCGTCCAAGAACGGCAGTAAGCGCGCCGTCACGCTGGTCAACGAGTGGGCCCCGGGCGTCGAAGCGGAAACCGCCTTCACCACGCGTTTCAAGCAAATCGGCGGCGAGATCATGGAATCGATCCGGATTCCGCTCGCGAACCCGGACTTCGCACCGTTTTTGCAGCGTGTCGGCGATCTCAAGCCCGACACGGCCTTCATTTATTTCCCCGGCACCCAGGCGCCGATTTTCGCCAAGCAATTTGCCGAGCGTGGCCTAGCCAAATCCGGCATCAAGATCATCGGGCCCGGTGACCTGACCGACGATGACGGTCTCAACGATATGGGCGATCAGATGATTGGCATGATTACTGCCGGACCCTATTCCGCCGCCCACGATTCCGCGCTTAACAAGGCCTATGTGGCGGCGATGGAAAAGACGAGCGGCTTCCGTCCGGATTTTGTCTCGCTCGGCGCCTACGACGGCCTGCATCTGGTCTACGAGGCGCTCAAGAAGACCAGCGGCAATTCCGAAGGCGACGCCTTGATCGCGGCGATGAAGGGCATGGCGTGGGAAAGTCCGCGCGGCCCGATTTCAATCGACCCGGATACGCGCGACATCGTCAGCAACATCTATATCCGCAAAGTCGCGAAGACTGACGGGCAGCTCTGGAGCGAAGAGTTCGAAACGTTCCCGAACGTCAAGGATCCGATGAAGGTCGCGGCAAAATAGGTCCGGCCGCGATTAGACCGCCACATTGTCGATGAGCCGCGTCGTTCCGAGCCGCGCCGCAACCAGGAGCCGGATCGGCTCGCCACCGTTTCCGCTGAGCGGCGCCAGTGTATCGGCGTGTCGCGCCTCGAGATAGTCGAGGCGAAATCCGGCTTGCGCAACGGCATGGCGGCCTTTTTCGAGAACGGCCGCAATCGGGACCCCGGCGGCGATCATACCGGCGCAATCCTTGAGCACGCGATAGAGCGCGGGCGCGGCTTGCCGCTCGCCGGGCGACAAGTAGCGATTGCGCGAAGACAGCGCCAGCCCGTCGTGCTCGCGCACGATCGGCGCTCCGACAATTCGGGTCGTGAGGCCAAGATCGGTCGCAAGCTGGGTCACCATCTTGAGCTGCTGATAGTCTTTCTCGCCGAAGAGCGCGATATCGGGCTGGCACTGGATAAGAAGTTTGACGACCACGGTCGCCACGCCAGGGAAAAAGTGCGGGCGAACAGCGTCTTCCAACCCGGCCGTGGCGGCTCCCTCGGGTACGATGCGCGTGGCGAAGCCTTCCGGGTACATCGTTTCCACAGTCGGTGACCAGATCAGGTCGACTTTGAAGTTTGCCAAGGCCGCAAGATCGTCGGCAAATGTCCGCGGGTAAGTTGAGAGGTCCTCATTCGCGGCAAATTGGGTCGGATTGACGAAGATCGATACGATTACACGATCGGCACGGCGTTGCGCGATGCGAACGAGGGACAAATGCCCTTCGTGAAGCGCGCCCATGGTCGGAACCAGCGCAATTTTGCCGCCTCGCGTCCGGAAAGCCGCCACTGCGCGCCGCAGCGCCGGCAATGTACGGATGAC
>DASPWC010000153.1:0-4493 GCA_035622055.1 Xanthobacteraceae bacterium
TCCGAAGAAACCGCAGACAGGCCACGCGCCGAGCGACACGAACACCACACCGGAGAAAAAGCTCAAGCCTCCGAGGCAAAGCATGAAGATGAGAAAGCCGGTCGGCCCGAGCGAGCGGTGCGGCGTGATGACGGCCGAGAAAATTTTCGGGTCGACGGCGGAGTCGTCATCGCGGTTTTTGTCGGAATTGTTGTCCAAGGTCATGGCGCCCATTATACGAACATCCGATGCAGAAACCCACGACATCGAAGAAGCGTTCCTTAGGCAAAATCGCCCAAAAACGCATAGGCGCCGCCCGCAAGGGCAAAGCGGCGCGGCTCAAGGGGGTCAAGGCGCGCGCCGAGGCCGACGTCGAGGCCGCTCACGGCGCGTTGCCGCAATGGACGGCCGGCGAGGTCGAAGAAGCCTTCCGCCGCTTTCAAGCCGCAAATCCGGCGCCGCGCGGCGAATTGCAGCACATCGATCCATTCACGCTGCTCGTTGCCGTCGTGCTTTCCGCGCAGGCGACCGACGCGGGAGTCAACAAGGCGACGCCGGCTTTGTTCAAGCTGGCCGATACGCCGGAGAAAATGGTCAAGCTCGGCGAGCCGCGCGTGCGCGCGCTGATCAAGACCATCGGGCTTTACCGCACCAAGGCGAAGAACGTCATCGCGCTATCGAAGCAACTCGTCGCCGAACATGGCGGTCAGGTACCGCACGACCGCGAAGCACTGGAAGCTTTGCCGGGGGTCGGCCGTAAGACCGCCAGTGTGGTGCTCAATATCGCCTTCGGTGAGCCGACCATCGCCGTCGACACCCACATTTTTCGCGTCGGCAATCGCACTGGACTCGCGACCGGCAAGACGCCGTTCGAAGTCGAGGCGAAATTGATGCAGGTGGTGCCGGAGCGTTACCGGCTGCACGCCCATCATTGGCTGATCCTTCATGGCCGCTATGTCTGCGTCGCGCGGCGGCCGTTGTGCGAAAAATGCATCATCGCCGACTTATGCAAATGGCCGGGGAAGACCACTAATTCGCCCGCTCAAATCGGAAGCGCAAACAAATAGGCGTTCCTCGGGGTGCGGCCGCCAAGTCAATCCACACAATTATCCCCAAACGTGAATTGCGCGCGTCAGTGCACGCTTTAACTTGAGACTCTCAAATCGCGAGCTATTCTCCTTTTCAGATCGGTCGCGTTTGGTTCTGCCGAATGTGACGATCGCCAAGGTCAGATTGGCCTGGGTGTAGGTGGCTGCTATCAGCGCTGCACCAAGTGGCGAATTTGATCCTGGTTCCCTGTGGCGGATAGCAGCGCAAGGAACGTGACGGGCGAGCGCGAGCTCGCCCGTCATGATTTTTGGGCTGGCTTGCACTATTGTTTTTACGAAGGCTGCTGCTCCCGGGATCAAGTTCGGGCAGGCTTTGTCGTGATCATCTTTAGGGTCAAAACTCACAAAAGCGCTCGGAAAAGCCGTTACAATCGACGACGCGAAGCGGTCACCAAGATTATGAGTCTTGACCCCAATGGCAAATTTCATCAGCCGCCGGCGATTCACCATCGAGTGGGGACAATGCGACCCGGCTGGCATCGTCTTTAACAGTCGCTTTTTCGAATTTTTCGATTGGGGCACCTGGACGCTGTTCGAAGCTGCGCTCGGGGTTAAGCCCCCGGATCTGGCGGCTGCCTTCGGCATCGCCGGGATTCCCCTGGTCGATGCGGGTGCGCGTTTTCTGGCGCCGGCTCGCTTCGGCGACGTCGTTGAAATGACCTCGCAGGTCACCGCGTTTCGCCGCTCGAGTTTCGATGTCGACCATCGGCTCTTTGTCGCCGGGACCGTGGCTGTCGAGGGCCGCGAGACGCGCGTGTGGGCCGTGCGCGATCCCAACGATCCGTCCAAAATGAAATCGGCGCCGATCCCGCCCGACGTAACCGCGCGCTTCCGGGCTTAGCTGGTTTCAGCGTAACGCGCCCTTTTGTTCGCGGCGGAGCTTTTCTTGCCACCCGGGCCGTTTTGGAGGAGATTTATGCCAACCAACGAACAGAACGCATGGAGGTACGCCGATGGAAATCGTCCCCCTTCGCCCGGGGTTCGGCGCTGAATTGCGCGGCGTGACGCTGGCCGATATTGCGGCGCACGATGCCGCCTATACGGCGGTGCGCTCGACCTTCGAGGACTATTCGGTTCTGGTCTTCCGCGGCCAGAACGTCACCGACGAGAGCCAGCTCGCCTTCTCGCGCCGCTTCGGTCCCCCCGAAGTGACCAAAGTCGGCTCGCTCGGCACCGGAACGCATTTCGTCATCCTCACCACAATCGGTCCGGACGGCAAAGTCGTTCCGGCGGATCATCGCTATGCGATGCGTAACAAGGCCAACCAGCTTTGGCACACGGACAGTTCGTTCAAGAGCGTGCCGGCGCTGGCGTCGATCCTCTCGGCGCGGATCATCCCGGAAAACGGCGGCGAAACCGAATTCGTTTCGACGCGGCTTGCTTTCGAACGGCTCGATCCGGCCATGCGCGAGAAGATGGAAAACTCCTTCGCCTGGCATCATTACGGGCACTCGCGCGGCAAGATCGCGCAAGGCCTCGCCACCACGGAGGAACTGGCGGCGCTGCCGCCGCAGTGCTGGCGTATGGTTTGGAAGAATCCGACTAATGGCCGCAGCGCACTATATCTTGCGTCGCATGCCTATGCGGTCGAGGGCATGGACCCGGTCGCCGGCGAGAAACTGATCGACGAACTGACGCGGGCTGCGACGGCGCCGGGCTTAAGCTACGTGCACGCTTGGCGCACGGGCGACGTGGTGATGTGGGATAATCGCGCCACCATGCATCGCGGTCGGCCCTGGCCGGCGCACGAAGCGCGTTACATGGTGCGCACGACGATCTCAGCGACGGCCGCCGACGGCGTCGAATCGATGCGCCCACCGCCGCAACTCGCGGCCGAGTAATACTTGCGCGGATTTTCACCCGTCATGGCCGGACTTGTTCGGGCCATTCACGTCTTCCCTGTCGCGACCGCGTTTGACGGACGGTATTCGGCACATACGCGGGCGTGACACGGGCCTATTCCGCCGCGATCGGTTTTGTCAGCCGCGCCTGCCGTTCCATCTCACGCCTGATGCGGACGGCTTCCGCGCCGCCGTCGAGCGCCACATCGGACGCCGTCAAGATCTCGCCTTTGGCGACATCGCGCGTCAGCTTGACGTGATGGGCCAGTCCGATCGGCAACGCGCCAAGTTCAAGACTGCGCGCCGCCGGGATGAGCTTGGCATAGACGGTGTAGCCGCCTTCGCCGTCGAGCGTTCCGCCAGCTTTCAGGGCGCGCTTGGCGACCGCTACTGCGTCGCCGCGCCAGGCTCGGCAGCATCCGGTCGGCTCGCCGCGCAGCACGGCGTTGAGCACCGAAATCGACAGTTCGAGCCCGATCAGATGGTAAGGCTTGTACATCGCGGCATAGCGCCCGCTGGCGTCGGTCGGCAGCCCGTATTGCTTGAAACAAGCCGCTGCATAATCGTTCGCCGCCTTGAGCACCACATAGACGCCCCAGCGCAGGTCGCGTTCGACCGGGCGGCCGTCGCGTTCGAGCGAGGAGACCACTTCCACCAAGCCGTCGTGGTCCAGAACGCCGCCCAAGGCTTTCGGCCGCAGCACGTTTGCGAGCGCCTCCGCGCCGCACGGCGGAAAGGCAAGGCCGTCATGCGGCACGTCGAGATCGCAGGCGTTCGCGACTGCCGCCATCTCGATCGCCGACTTTGTGCCGTCCAGAAACGAATTGAACATCTGCGAATTCATGCCGGCCTTCTTGGCCTCCTCGGCGGTCAGGCCGTAATGCTCCCACACGCCGTCGGGCGTGACTGCATCGTAGGCCGGCAGATATTTGGTGCCCTTGCCGGCGGCGGCGACGAAGAAACCGGCTGCGCGCGCCCAATCGACCATTTCGGCGATGAGCGCCGGCTGGTCGCCATAGGCGAGCGAATAGATCACGCCGGCTTCGCGCGCCTTGCGGGCGAGCAGGACGCCGGCAAGCGCGTCCGCCTCGACATTGACCATCACGATGGGCTTGCGCGCGCCGATTGCGGCAAGTGCATGCGCAATGCCGGCGCCGGGATCGCCGGTTGCCTCGATCACGACCTCGACGCGCTCGTTGAGGCAGGCGTCGCGGCCGCGTTCGCTGAATTGCGTGCGGGCGATGCGGCCCGCGTCCCAGCCGACGGTGCGGCACGCGGCTCTGGCGCGATCGACGTCGCGGTCGCAGATCAGCGCGACTTCAAGGCCGCCGATCGAAGGAACTTGGGCCAGAAACATCGAGCCGAATTTTCCCGCGCCTATCAAGCCGACACGGACCGGCTTTCCCGCTTCGACGCGCGCGGCCAGGAGCGATTGCAGGTTCATCGTTGCTGGCTACTCCGCGGCCACCCTGTGCGCGCGTGCGTAGGCAAGCAGCGCGTCGTCGGCGACCGGCACGAGCGGCGTGAAATCGCGGTGCGCGATCCATTCCGGCCGCGTGAATTT
>DASPWC010000154.1:0-8735 GCA_035622055.1 Xanthobacteraceae bacterium
CTTGCTTGATACCGTTACATCTCTAGAACTGGAACGGAGTGTTTTCGATTCCGAAGAGACGCGGATACTCAGCGCTGCCTTTGAAAAGGCTTGGGCCTACGTCCAATTCGATCCTAGGTTGGGCGTCTTGGAAGCGTGCGAGCGGCAGGCTGAGTTAGCACGATGCCTTATGGCGCTTCTCAAGCTTGGCAATAACAACCCGGTGTCCCTCGCAAATTCGGGAATCGCGTTGCTGCATAAAAATCAAAGAAGCGGATCAAGAGAAAAGGCTGCTTACTCTTCTTGAATGCAAAGATCGGGCCGCTAGGCGTCTTTGTATTCTTGGTAAGTCGCAATCAAACTATCGGTTTCTGCGAGACGAAATCTCAGCTCCGCAATTCTCTCCTGAGTGTCGTCGTGGGGCGATCCGTTGCGCAGCACGTCGGTTGTCCGGCGGCCCGACTCGTACTCTTCAAGGTCCGAAGCAAGTTTCGAGCGGAACTCGCACAGGTAAACCTGTGTTTCTTGTATAATGCGCATAATCATCTTACGACACCCGCACTTTAATCCATCCGGGCGCGCACTGTCCTCGATAGTGAGGTCATATTATGGCAGGCCATGCCGCCGCTCTCGTCGACCGATCGCTCGCCGAGCACTCGGAGGCGTGGCCAGAGACGCTAAAGGCATGTAGGTTATCTGCATTTATCCGGTCCGGGGCCATGAGTGACTAAAGTTCACAAGTCCGCGATCTAGCTCAGGGACGAGAAAATATGTCATTGACCGAAAGCGAGAGTGGGCTTCGTTCCACGCTCGAACAACTGAACGAGGCCGAGAACCTAGAGCGGATCGAGCGAATACTTCACGAATCCGGGCGTCGTCTGATCGGTGCCCACGGTGTCGCGTTGGTCCTTCGCGACGGCGATTTCTGCCATTACGTCGATGAAAACGCCATTGGACCGTTGTGGAATGGTCAGAGATTTCCGCTGGCCGCCTGTATCAGCGGATGTCGATGTTGAAACGCCAAACTGTTTGCATCACCGACATAAGGCTGGATAGACGGATTCCACGCGACCTCTACGAGAGCACTTTCGTACGAAGCCTGGTAATGGCGCCGGTTGGAACCGGCCCGCCAGTCGGCGCACTCGGCGCGTATTGGGCCCATGTCTACGCCACGCCGCCGAACGTGGTAGCGGCCGTCGAAGCACTGCCAAAGGTAAAAGGTATAGGTACAGCGATCAAACGAATGCGCTCCGCCGCTTGAACAAACATCAGCGGCGATCAGGCCGCGTTTGGCCCGGGCAAGCGCGGCCGCAGAAGGCGCAACCGAGGCTGCTGATCCTCAGTTGTTAATCCTCTGGGGCAAGTACGATCCCTCTTTCGATATTGGCGAGCCGCAACGCTACCTTAGCGATGTGCCGGACGCGGAAATCCATATGCCCGACGCGGGCCACTTCGCGCTCGGTACCAAAGCGGATGAGATAGCGGCGCAAGTAAGTAACTTTGGCCCGTAACCTCATCGAGCGGCTTGAGGGTCTCGCGGAATGCCAGCAAATTACAATGCCTTTCCTGGGAGACCGCAATGACCGTCACGCATGCAGACGCATCCGTTCCCGCCGAAAGCATCGATTCGTTTTCGCGAAAAGCGCTTGCCGCGTCAGCCATCGGATATGCGATGGACGGCTTCGATCTGCTCATTTTAGGTTTCATGTTGTGGGCAATTTCCGCCGAACTGCATTTAACCCCGCCTCAAGCCGGATCGCTGGTGACATGGACGCTTGTCGGCGCCGTGATCGGCGGAATCCTCTTCGGAATCCTCAGCGACTACCATGGCAGAGTTCGCGTCTTGACCTGGACCATTCTTCTCTTCGCGCTGTTCACGGGTCTTTGCGCTTTCGCGCAAGGTTACTTCGACCTGCTTGTTTACCGCACCATCGCCGGCCTGGGATTGGGTGGTGAATTCGGAATCGGCATGGCGTTAGTCGCCGAAGCTTGGCCGCCCGCCTATCGCGCGCGCGGCTGCACCTATGTCGCGCTTGGCTGGCAAGCGGGCGTGTTGGCGGCGGCGCTGGTCACCCCGCTGCTGCTGCCCGTCATCGGTTGGCGCGGAATGTTTCTCATCGGTCTTATACCCGGCCTCGTCGCCTTTGCCGTCCGCTGGAACGTTACCGAGCCGGCAATATTCCTGGAGCGAGCCAAGGCGCGACATCCAAAAATGCCGCTCGGCCTGCTTGTTAAAGATGGCCCGACAATGAGGATCAGCCTCGGAATGTTGATCCTGTGTTCGGTTCAGAATTTCGGCTACTACGGATTGATGATTTGGCTGCCGAGCTATTTATCGGCCCATTTCGGCTACACGCTCACGCAATCGGCGCTTTGGACTGCGGTGACGGTGCTGGGCATGGCGTTTGGCATTTTCGTATTCGGACACTTCGCGGATCGGATCGGGCGCCGGCCCGCTTTATTCACCTTTCAAGCCGGCGCCTTCATTATGGTGTTGCTCTATTCGCAGCTGACCAGTCCAATCGCACTTCTTATCGGCGGCGCGATCATGGGCATATTCGTCAACGGCATGCTCGGCGGATACGGTGCGCTGCTGTCGGAGCTATACCCGACGCAAGCCCGGGCAACCGCGGAAAACGTCATTTTCAACCTCGGGCGCGGTGTCGGTGGTTTTGGCCCCTTTGTGGTCGCGACCGTCGCGGTAGCGTATTCGTTCACCGTGGCGATCGCGCTGCTGGCGACCATTTACCTCATCGACATTCTCGCGACCGCATTGCTTATCCCGGAGAAGAAAGGCGCGCCTCTTGAATAGCTCCCGGTAAGCACCATTTTTACTTTATATTTAGAGTGTTCTAGTCCGTCATATAGGTCTGTCGTTGTATAGGTCTTGGGAACCGCTATAGTTGTGACTGCGCGGTCAAGACCGCACGATTCACAGTAGGAAATGAGGCGCGGCCCGTCGTTGCGGCGGGTCGTATAGCTTTCGGGTTTGGCGTTATGAATCGTTCCAACCGCACGGAACACATACGGCTCACTTCGCATCCGGAGCCGGGAGCAAAAATTCGATTTCCGATCAAATGGGCCGCCGCTAGCGCTCGTGAACGCGGACCAATCATCGGAACGGTATCCCAGCCGCAGGATCGCAATGTGATCGGCAGTCACGGCGGTTCTTATGCCGTCTATCGGGCGCTGGCAGTTTCTTCCGGCGCACTCGACCCGATCCGCCGGCCGGATCTGACCAACACCGATCCGGTCGCAACGATCGGGCCGTTCGCACAATGGACCGAGCCACAGTGCATTGTTTCGCTCGATCCTTGGGGCCATCTGGTTGCGACAAATTTCAAGAGGGAAATCGCGGAAGGAATTGACATTCGTCCGACAATTGCCGTCACCCGCGCGCGTCTGGAGCTTCACGAAATACAGGACGCACTTGCCGCGGGACGTCTCGTCGACGACGGTAGCGTCGTGCATGCGAACGGCAGCGTTTCCGTGGTCAAGATTGCCATTGACCCGGTGTGGTATCTGCCCGGAATCGCACAACGATTTGGAACCGCCGAAGGCGATCTGCGTCGTGCACTGTTCGAGCAGACCGCCGGCATGTTTCCCGAGCTGGTGACGCGGCCGGACATGCAGGTCTTTTTGCCGCCGATCGGCGGCACGACGATTTACCTTTTTGGCGATGTCGCAAAGCTCTCCAATCCACAAACGCGGATCACTTGCCGTGTTCACGATGAATGCAACGGCTCGGACGTTTTTGGCTCTGACATTTGTACATGCCGACCCTATTTGATCCACGGCGTAGAGGAATGCGCACGCGGCGCCCAGGGCGGCGGCCTGGGAGTCATTGTCTATAACCGCAAGGAAGGCCGCGCACTCGGCGAAGTCACTAAATTTCTCGTCTACAATGCCCGCAAGCGGCAGGAAGGCGGCGATGCGGCGTCTGCTTATTTCGAGCGCACGGAATGCGTCGCCGGCGTTCAGGACGCCCGCTTTCAGCAACTCATGCCGGACGCCATACATTGGCTCGGCGTGAAGCGCATCGATCGTTTCGTCTCGATGAGCGACATGAAATACGATGCATTGACGGCTCAAGGCGTCGACATTGTCGAACGGATTCCCATTCCCGACGATCTCATCCCTGCCGATGCTCATGTCGAGATCGCGGCCAAAAAAGCCGCCGGCTACTACTCCCCCGAACCGTCGAAACCACAGGACCCGACGGACTCGATCGGCCGGCCGCTCGAAAAATACTGAGATTGGAGCCGTAATCCGTCCGTGAGATCCGAAACGGCCGCTGCGTTATCTCTGTTGAGCGCTCAGGCAGTTCGTGACCGCGCGCATCGCATGCTGGCTCTCGGTCTTGGCGATCGCCTTCCGCATTTTCGCGTCGATCTCTCGCGTCTCGACGACGCGGTCAACCTCGTCGTGGAGACGACGCGGCAACATTATCCATCGCTCGATGTGCCGCTCCACTCCCGCTGGCGTCATTTTGTCGTTGACGGCAACGACCGCTGGGCCGCCATCGACGCGGCAACCAATTGGCGCGACCACGCCGCGCGGGTCCGTGCGGCTTTCGATCTCATCATCGTGAGTGTCTTGCTAGACGCGGGTGCCGGACCGCAATGGCGCTATCGCGATCCCGCAACCGGACGGGAGCTGGGCCGTTCGGAGGGACTTGCGCTCGCCAGCCTGGACATGTTTAGCCGGGGCGCCTTGTCATCGAATCCGAACGAACGCCTGCGCGCCGACGCCGACGCCCTCCTGCACCTGTCGGATGACGCGCTTGCCGCAGGATTGCAGGTTTCTCGTTCCAATCCTCTCGTCGGAATAAGCGGCCGCGCCGATCTCCTGCGCCGGCTTGGCAGAGTTGTCGGCGGCAGAACGGAAATTTTCGGGCATGGCGACGATGCGCGGCCGGCCGGCCTGCTCGATCATCTTTCGGCGTTGGCGGAAAATCACGAGATATCGGCTGCGAAGATCCTCTCGGAATTGCTTCATCACCTCGGCCCGGTTTGGCCGTCGCGGCTTACGCTTGGCGGCATCCCGCTTGGCGACTGTTGGCGGCATCCGTCCTTGACAACAACGGATGCAACCGGCGCGTTGGTCCCGCTGCATAAGCTTTCACAGTGGATGGCTTATTCGCTGATCGAACCGCTGCAATTGGCGAGCATTTCGGTTACCGACGTGAACGGCCTGACTGGGCTCGCCGAGTACCGCAACGGCGGGCTTTTTATCGATACCGGCGTCCTGCAATTCCGCGATCCCGCGGACGCGGTGCGTGAACACAGCGTCGCCGCGCCGTTGGTCGTGGAGTGGCGCGCGCTGACCGTGGCGCTCCTTGATCGTCTCGCGGAAATGGTGCGCCGTCACCTCGGAATGGATCAAGCATCCTTGCCGTTGGGGAAAGTTCTTCAGGGCGGCACGTGGCTTGCGGGCCGGATAATTGCCGGGAAGCGCCGAAGCGACGGCGCGCCGCCCATAAAAGTCGTCAGCGACGGAACGGTATTCTGACTAAAGCATGATCCAGAAAAGTGGATACAGGTTTCCCGAAAAGATCATGCTCAAATAACAGGCTAAAGCAAAGTCATCTCGCTTTAGCGCGTATGGGAGGCAGTCATGGAAGGTGTCACGATCGTCGATCACCCGCTGGTGCAGCACAAGCTGACACTGATCCGCGGCAAGGATATTTCGACGAAATCATTCCGGGAGCTCCTGAAAGAAATCGGAATGCTCCTGTGCTACGAAGTGACCAGGGATCTGCCCTTGACGAATGTGGAAATTGAAACGCCGCTCGCGCGGATGATGTCGCCGCGAATTGCCGGAAAAAAATTGGTCTTCGCGCCTATTTTGCGAGCGGGCGTGACATTCGCGGAGGGAATGCTCGATCTCGTTCCGGCGGCGCGGGTAGCCCATATCGGACTCTATCGCGAACCGGAATCGTTCACCGCTGTGGAGTATTTCTTAAAAACGCCGTCCGATCTCCATGATCGGCTGGTCATTGTCGTGGCGCCGGTCATCGCCACCGCTAACACGGCCGCGGCGGCGATCGTCCGTTTGAAAGAACGGCGCGCCAAGGAAATCAGATATGTTTCCTTGCTGGCATCGTCGCTCGGCGTGGAAAGACTGCGCGGACTGCATCCCGACGTGCCGATATGGACCGCGGCGATCGACGAGGGTCTCGACGAGCATGGTTTCATCATTCCCGGCTTGGGCGACGCTGGCGACCGCGCCTACGGCACCAAATAAACGATTCGTAATAGTCTGGCGGCGGACAGGAGGCGGACGACGGCCCCAAGAAGGACCCTCAGCCGACAACATCGCTGACGTTCGAGATCTTGCCGGTCTGCACGGTGTCGTAGCCGGGAATGCCGCGAACGTGCTCGGCAAACTCTTGGGATTTGAGACTTGCGACGATGGCTTCGACATCGGCGCGCTCGAAAATCTCGCGCTTGCCGAGCAAATAGTAGTCTTCCACAAACAAAGGGATGAAATCGAGCTTCAGCCGCCGCGCCGCGGCCTCGATGCCGATGCCGACATCGGCGACCCCGCTCGCAATCGCGGCGGCGACGGCGAGATGCGTAAATTCTTCGGTGTAGTAACCGTTGATCTCGCCCGGTTCGATTCCTTGCTCCTGCAACATCCGCTGCAGCGCGAGATGCGTGCCGGAGCCGCGCTGGCGATTGATAAAGCGGGCGCTCTTGGCGGCAATATCCTTTAGTGTTCGGATCCCAAGCGGATTGCCGCTTGGAACGAGCAGGCCCTGGTTGCGCCGCACGAAATGGACGACGCGCTGCGCGCGCGGTTTGAGCCACGGTTCATACTTGCGCAGGATTTCGCGCCCGAGCGCGCCTTCAGGAATGTGAAAGCCGGCCAGTTCGCAGCGGTTCTTGCAGAGCGCCACCACGCTTTCGAGGCTGCCGACAAAGCGCACGTCGAGTTTCGGCCCCGGTCTTGTGCGCAAGAATTCGCGGAGCTCGGCGAGCACCAAGTCATGGCTCGCAAACATTGTCAGGGCTGGGTTGGACTCTTTGAGGATTTCGTTGAGCTGCTGCTCGACCTCGGAGGCCGCGCTCTCCAGATGCGGCGTGAGTCGCGCGTTGATGCGCTCGCGAAGCCAGAGCAGCTTTTCCCCCAATTCGCTCAGCTTTGTGCCGCGGCCTTGCTCCTTGGTCACGAGCGGCTGGCCCATTCGCTCGGACCACGCCGTGATCAGGCCCCATGCCTGGCGGTAGGGTATGCCGACCTGTTCGGTGGCTTCGGTAAGCTTGCCGGTGTTCTTGATTGCCTCCAGCAACGCGAAGAGTTCGGGATCGACCGATTTTCGCGGCTGGTGTCCGGCCTTCCAGACCAGATCGAGATCAAGCGTGGGTCGCGGGTGGGCCATATGCGAAAATTGACATATTGAAGAATTACGGCTTCTGCCTCTAATACAAGAAGCAGGCCTCCGGCGACATATGTCTAATTTAACATATTATTAATCGCACGGGGGCTCGGAGAAAATGCCGTGCCCTTGCATCCGCCCTGGGACGCCGAAACCGCTCGCGCCATTATCGCCGACAAGCAATCGATGCCAGGGGCGCTGCTGCCGATCCTCCACGCTTTGCTGGAGGAATTCGGCTACATCGACCGGGAAGCCGAGCCGCTAATCGCCGACATATTAAATCTGTCCCACGCGGAGGTGCACGGCGTCGTCACCTTCTATCATGACTTTCGGCAGAAGCCTGCTGGGCGGCACGTGCTCAAATTGTGCCGCGCGGAATCCTGCCAAGCCCGCGGCAGTGACGCGCTCGCCGCGCAGGCGGAATCAAGGCTCGGCGTGACATTCGGCGATACCACCGCGGACGGCCGCGTGACCCTTGAACCGGTCTATTGCCTTGGGCTGTGCTCGGTGTCGCCTTCGGCCATGCTCGACGGCCGGATTGTCGGCCGTCTCGATGCCAAGAAACTCGACGCGCTGGTGGCCGAGACGGACCGATGAGCGCGCTTCTCATCTACATCCCGGGCGATGCCGCCGCTGTTGCGGTGGGGGCCGATGAGGTCGCGGCCGCCATCAAAGCCGCCGCGGCGCGCAGCAGAACGCCGGTCACCATCGTGCGCAACGGCTCACGCGGCATGCACTGGCTGGAGCCGATGCTCGAGATTGCGACCGACAAGGGCCGCACCGCATACGGCCCCGTCGAACTCGCCGACGTCGAAAGCGTATTCGCCGCAATGCTCGCCGGCGGCGCCGAGCACAAATTGCGCATCGGCGTGCCGGAACAGCATCCATTCCTGAAGACGCAGACCCGGCTGACCTTTGCCCGCTGCGGCATCGTCGATCCGCGCTCGCTCGAGGATTATCGGGCGCGTGACGGCTACAAGGGCCTCGCCGAGGCGCTCGGCAATCCCGCCGCCATCGTCGAAGCGATCACTCAATCCGGCCTGCGCGGCCGCGGCGGCGCCGGTTTCCCGACCGGCATCAAATGGCAGACGGTCGCCGCCGCTGCGGCCGACCGCAAATACATCGTGTGCAACGCCGACGAGGGCGACAGCGGGACTTTCGCCGACCGCATGATCATGGAGGGCGATCCGTTCCTCCTCATCGAAGGCATGACGACCGCCGGGATCGCTGTCGGCGCGACCCAGGGCTACATTTACGTTCGCTCCGAATATCCGCACGCCGTCGCCGCGCTCAACGGGGCCATCGGCGCAGCGCGTCGCCACGGCATGCTGGGCCGCAGCGTCGCTGGCTCGCTCTTTGCCTTCGATCTTGAAGT
>DASPWC010000155.1:0-8498 GCA_035622055.1 Xanthobacteraceae bacterium
GGGCGCGATGCTCTGCCATCGTAACGTGCTGTTTCAGATCGGCAACGCCGACGCCTTCATTCCGCTGCAGGAAGGCGATGAGCAATTGGCATTCTTGCCGCTCTGTCATATCGCCGAGCGTACCTTCACCGCGTTCCTCCCGCTGCGGTCTGGCGCTGTCGCCAATTTCGCCGAAAGTATCGAGACCGTTCCCGACAACGTGCGCGAGGTCGCGCCGACCTTATTTTTCGCGGTGCCGCGGATCTGGGAGCGTTTCTATTCCGGGATCGTCATTCGCATGAAGGAGGCGACCTGGATCGGCCGGCTCGCCTATGCCTGGGCGATGCGGCTCGGCCTTGCGGTGGCTGAACGTAAGCTCGAGGGCGGTGAGCCGTCGGTGGGTCTGACACTCATGTTCAGCATCGCCAATCGCCTCGTATTGGAAAACATCAAGCGCGCGATTGGCATGCACCGCGTGCGCTATGCGGCAACCGGTGCCGCGCCGATCGCTCCAGACCTTATCAAGTGGTATCGTTCGTTGGGTATCGACATGCGTGAAGTCTACGGTCAGACCGAGAATTGCGGGCTCGCAACCGGCATGCCGGACCGCATCAAGCTTGGCACCGTAGGTGTTGTCGCGCCACGCACCGAACTCAAGCTTTCGCCCGAGGGGGAGATTCTACTACGCGGCCCCCACGTCTTCATGGGCTACTACAACCAGCCGAAAAAGACTGCCGAGACGCTGCGCGACGGCTGGCTGCACACCGGCGACGTCGGCTTTCTCGACAACGAGGGCTATCTCAAGATCACCGACCGCATGAAGGACATCATCATCACGGCCGGCGGCAAGAACATTACGCCGTCGGAGTTTGAGAACCTGCTGAAGTTCTCTCCGTATGTCTCCGATGCGGTGGTGATCGGCGATCGACGAAAGTTTCTGACTTGTCTGGTGATGATCGACTATGACAACGTCGCGAATTACGCCCAGGATGCCAATGTGACGTTTACCGACTTCGGCTCGCTCTGCCGTACACAAGAAGTGCAGGATTTGATCTGGTCGGAGATCGAGAAGGTCAATAGAGGATTTGCGCGCGTCGAGACCATCAAGAAATTTCGCCTGATCGAATACCAGCTGTCAGCCGACGACGATGAGCTAACACCGACGATGAAGCTAAAGCGCAAGTTCGTGAACGAGAAATACAAGGAGTTGATCGAGAGCATGTATGCGGACGCTGCCCAACTCTGAAATCGAAATAAGGCGTCACGCAATTTTGAGCCATCTACGGAGGAAGCGACCATGAACTGGAAGTTGACAATAACCGCGGCAGCCGCGCTGGCGGCGACCGCAACGCAAGCGTCGGCCGAAACGCGTGGTGTCACCAACGCCGAGATCACCCTGGGCATGCATACCGATCTGTCAGGTGTGGCGGCAACCTATGGCGTGTCTTCCGCCAACGGAGTCAAGATGCGCTTTGACGAGATCAATGCCGCCGGCGGCATTAACGGCCGCAAGATCAACATCATCATAGAGGATCAAGCGTACCAGGTGCCGAAAGCGGTGCAGGCGTGCAACAAGCTGATCAACCGCGACAACGTGTTCGCCTTCGTTGCGGCTCTCGGCACACCGATGAACAACGCCTGTTTCAAGGATCAGCTAGCGGCCGGCGTGCCGAATCTGTTCCCACTGTCGGCGGCACGGTCGATGTTCGAACCTTACGATCGTCTGAAATTCTACGGCGCCGCCTCCTATGTCGACCAGATCCGTTCGGCCGTAAACTATTTTGTCAATAAGAAGGGCAAGAAGGCGATCTGTGTAATGTATCAGGACACCGACTTCGGCAGGGAGATCTTGGTCGGCGCCGAAATGCAAACCAAGCAGTTGGGCATCAATATCGCCGCGACAAGCGCGCACAAGCCGACCGACCAGGACTTCACCGCGTCGCTCACCAACCTCAAGACGGCCGGCTGTGATCTCGTGGTGATGGGCACCATCGTGCGCGACACCATTATCCCGTACGTGGCGGCGCGTAAGATGGGCTGGACCGATGTCGACTTTGTCGGATCAGCCGCGCTCTACGATGGCGTCGTCGGCGCGGCCCAAGGCATGGACGGGCTCTACGGCATGGGATTGACCGAGATGCCCTATGCGGACAGCTCGGTCAAATCGGTGCGGATATTCGTTGCCGCATACAAGGCGAAATATAACGTCGATCCCAACATCGGCGCTGTCTATGGCTACGACGCCGCCGACCTGACCGCCGCCGGCCTGAAGAATGCCGGAGCCGATCTCACGCTCGATAGCTTCATCAATGGCATGGAGTCGATCCGCAACTACCAGGACATCTTCAACGGCCCGCAGGTCAATTTCGGGCCGAAGATCCGGCAAGGCGCGAATTCCTCATTTCTTGCGGTGGTCAAGGATGGACGCTGGACGCGGGTCACCCAGCCGCTGGGCTTCTAGAAGGCATCCGGTTGGAGCGCGGGCGCTTTTTGGATGAAGGGTCTGCATGAAACGCGCGAGCCGAAGGCTTGCGTCGAGCCTCAACCGTAGGGCCGTTCCTGCCACCAGGGAAAGAACGAAGGCGTGTCTTTCGACACCTGATCCAAGAAACGCGGCTAGCGCTTCTCGAGAAAGGCAGTCACGCCTTCTCTTACGTCAGCGCTGCGACCGCGAGTGAAAATGCCGCGGCTTTCGATCTTGTGGGCCTCCATCGGATGGTCCGCCCCCAGCATGCGCCAAAACATCTGGCGAGCGAGCGCTATCGAAACGCCGGCGTTCCGTTGATTTGCTGCGCCAGCGCGCGAGCGGCGGGCAACAGCTCGCCCGGGGCATGAACGGCGCTGACGAGCCGCGCGGCGAGCGCCTCACGCGCGGGAAACACCCGGCCAGTAAAGGTCCATTCCAACGCCTGCGAGACGCCGACGAGCAGAAACCAGGTCGAGCACGCTTCCGGCACGATACCGCGGCTCGTGAATACGAACCCGAAACGTGCTTCTTCGGACGCGAGTCTGATGTCCATTCCCGCCGAGGAAACCCCGCTCCGACCAGCAAGAGCTTTCATGACGATTTTGCCTGCGGTGTCTGCTGTTCGATCGTTATGGGGCCGGTGCAAAGCGGACTCGGGCGTCAATTCAGATCTGCGGGTGCTCAATGCGGGCCGGTGAAGGTCCTTCAGCCGCCGGTGGTCGAGCGGCGCTGACTGCAATTGGTTGCAGGGTATTACGTGAAGCCACTGCATGATATCGAAGCTACGATGAAATTCTGACTCGACGCACGACAGTGTCTAGATTCGTCGGTATTGATTTTTCTGGGGCTGTTCGACCCTGGCGGCCGCTCCTCGACAGGCCAACCGTTTGGCTCGCCGTCGCGGAAGATGATGGCTACGGGACGCGCTTGAAAGGCTTGATGCCGGTCCAATCACTGCAAGGCGATGTGCCGCCGTTTGACCGGCTGGTGCAGTTTTTGGCAAGAGCAGATTTTGATGTGGCAGCGATCGATGCGCCTTTTGCTCTTCCGTTAGTTCATTTGCCGGACGGCCGACGCTCCGAATTGCTTCGACGAGTAAGCCTTTTACCCAACGCTATCGATCGACCCTTCCCGCGGGGAGCGGACATCGTGGCTTTGGGCGAGGCGGTGGCGCCGAAAGCTGAGGCCAAGCCGTTGCGCCAGACCGAACAATATTGGGTCGAGAGAGGTGTTAACGCACGATCGACGGTGTGGTGTGGAGCGCGTGGAGGAGCACCTTTCGCCGCCGGGAGCTTTGCGTGTGATCGAGCGTTCGGGCCGACCGTCTTGGCCTTGGGAACCAATGCAACGTGGCTTGCTTGCCGAGGCCTTCCCTGCGGCCCAACTTCGTCAATGGGAATTGCCTCATCAGGGTTATTCGAGATTCTCAGCTATCAAAGTCCGTGCCGCTATATTGGAAAGTTTGCGTACCCGAATTGACCTGACATCTACGCAAGTTGATACAGCACTCAACTGCGCCGACGCCCTCGACGCGATAATTGCGGCCTTTGCGGCGATCGCGGTCTCTTATCGTTCCGTGATAGGCGTTACCTCAGCAAATGAGGAAGGCTGCATCTCCGTAGCCGCATAAAGCTCTCGAGCGCATTGCGCGTGGCCAAATGAAAAGGGGATGGAAGTCAGTCTTCCAGATGCGCACACGCTTGGACGAGACAAAAGGGCGTCGCGGCAAGGAGTCCTGCGGAAATAAAAAGTAGTACCAATCCATTAACACACGCAATGATTGCGGTTTTTACGAGGCGATTATCCCTCTCTTGACATAGGGCCTCAGGCATGGCAATATCCTTCTGACGGGAGGATTTCATGCCTAGACGTCCCAAGCCGGTCCACCAGCTTACCGCCGCTCAATTTGAGGACATGTTCCCCAACGAGGAAGCCTGCAAAGCCTACCTGCAGGCCCGCCGATGGCCGGATGGCCCTCGTTGCCCTAGGTGCGGTAATCCGGGCGTCTACGATCTCGCCTCCCGTAAATGGCATTGGCAATGCACGAAGTGCGCCCCCGGCGGGGATACGGGTTATCGCTTCTCGCTGCTCGTCGGCACAATCTTCGAGAACACCAACAAACCGCTGCGCGACTGGTTCAAAGTCGTTCATCTCATGCTCACCAGCAAAAAGGGCATGAGCGCCTTGCAGATCATGCGCTACATGGGCTTCGGTTCTTACAAAACCGCGTGGCTCATGTGCCACAAGGTTCGCACCGCTCTTGTTGAGAAAGCCCCGCAAAAGCTCGGCGGCATTGTTGAAATCGACGAGACCTATGTCGGCGGCAAAGATAAGAACCGCCATTGGGACAAGAAAGCGGCACACGCGGGCGCGGTTACGACAGACTGAGAACGCCAATCATTGGCGCTGTGAAGCGCAAGGGCAACGTCGTCGCCCGCGTCGTTCTCGGTGTTGATAGGACGGTTATCGACAATTTCGTGCACGAGACAATTTCGAACCGCGTTAGCTTGCTCTGCACCGATGCCTTCCCCGGCTACGACAAACTTAGCTACCGCTACAATCACGGCACCGTCGATCACCAAGCCGGCGAGCATGTCGTCGGCGCGATCCACACCAACACGATTGAGGGTTTTTGGTCGCTGATCAAACGCGGCATCATGGGCAGCTTCCACAAGGTAAACCGCAAATATCTGCCGCTTTATGTTGCCGAGTTTCAGTTCCGCTATATAACCGCGAAAATGCGGACATTTTCGGCACGGCAATCAGCGGATGCTGAAGCTTTGCTACTTGCTATTTGGTGTAGCGATCTTGCTCGCGTTAGTTGGTGATTCATGGGGACATTCACGATCCAAACCCGAGCCAGAGAATAAATCCGGCGCTCTCAGCTCCCAGCAGGGAGCAAATCAAAAAAATCCATCCAATAACTTTTCGACCCAAGAGCAACTTGAGAAGACCATTTCTGACGGCATAAATGCTGCCGCACAGAAGTACGAAGCTCGCCATCCCCCTATGCCACCAGACAATTCGACTTGGTGGTTTAATTTCTGGCTGGTAGCTTTTACTGGAGGATTGGTCGTTGTCGGTGCTGGTCAATGTTTCTTGACTTTCTGGACTCTCAAGGCAACCAGCGCTGCCGCCAGCGCCGCCTTGCGCCAAGCGAATATATTGGCCGCCGTAGAAGGGCCAATTCCGCTGATTGCCGGTATGAAATTGGTTCAATACCAACAAGTTCCTGGGGAAATTACGATCACCGATCCAGTACCACCCGGCCCCATTCCAGCCAATTGTCGCATCCTCATGCTTATCGAAAACAAAGGCCGCACTGCCCTCAGATTGACCGAGGTGTGTATTGAAAAGTTTGCTGGAGTTACGCTCCCCGCCCACCCAACTTACAACCACACCGAGCCGTGGGGATTGGTACTTGAGAAAGGCCCCGTCTGGATACGATTCCCCGACACACAAGCTTTCATAAATCCAGCAGAGGTTGGAGCCGCTGCTGCCGCCGATCCGAATGGGGCTTTTTGGGTCTTTGGCTTCTTCGCCTATCTCAGCCCCCTCAACGAGAGAGTAGAACATAAGTTCTTGTCTCGATGGGATTTGGCTCAAGGCTTCATGCCCGACCATAGACCCGGCTACACCTAGGACACTGGAGGCGGATCGCCCCTCTCTTAGGACAGCACCGGCGGCCCGATCGGAATACGCGGCACTTCCATGTCCGCTCATGATCAAGGCAACGATGCCACATAACGCCATTAGAAAGCGTCGGCCTGTCGAGGCCGAGGGATAGGAGGATAATCCCTCTATGTCAAGAGAGGGATAATCGCCTTTTACGAATTGAAACAGACAATCATACAGTTTTTCCATGGGTTAGTTTGGGACCATTTTGGCATGTTGCGGAAGACGCAGGCCGCCGGTTCATCACGAGAATGGCGGCGGCCCGGGGCGTCCGGTTGCGAAAGCGGCGGCGGAAGAATACCGGGTGACGGCGATTTACGAAACGAACCCAATTTGGTTGCGATCGCTTTGACTATCTTGCTGCCGGCACGGCAGGGGCTAGATCCACGACCGTCAGCCGGCCGGGCGCCCGGGAAGCGACAGGCGAATTCTCTCGGCAATCCTGGTGAGCTCGGCCCGGCTATTGGGGCTGCCCCTCCGGCTAGTGATTGGGTGTCGTCGCTTACGCCGCCGCAGGACGGGATTTCGGCCAGCTGCCGGCGCTTATGGTGCCGATATCGACCATCGGCGCGATCGGATTTACGCCGTCGCCGTCAATCGCTGCATCTGCTCGAATTCTGGCGCCTCGGCTTTCTGTGCGGCGTCTGCGGGCGTAGCGCCATCCCGTGGGATCGAGTATTCGTAAGCCCGGGTTTTTACCGATCCCCGGGAGCCGACCATTTCGACGCGCCGCCCGTTCGCTTCTGGACGATTCCGCCGGATGCCGCTGCTCCCTGAGGATTTGTCCGACTGAATTGCCATGCCGGTCATTGACAGTCGCGTCGATCAGAGCTCCGAGACGTTTCGCACCAACCGCGAGCAAATGCTGGCGCTGATCGGCGACTTCCGTGCGCTCGAGCAGAAGGTGCGCGACTTCTCCAATTCCAGGCGCGAGCGCTTCCGCGCCCGCAATCAGCTCCTGCCGCGGGAGCGCGTGTCGCTGCTCATCGATCGCGGCGCGCCGTGGCTCGAGCTCTCGACGCTCGCCGGTTTTCGCATGCATGACGACGACGGCGACGCCGGCATTCAGGGCGGCGGCGGCATCTCCGGCATCGGCTATGTGTCCGGCATCCGTTGCATGGTGTCCGCCAATGACAGCGCCATCAAAGGCGGCACCTCGACGCCGATGGGCGTCAAGAAAAATCTTCGCATGCAGCAGATCGCGCTCGAGAACAAGCTGCCGACGGTGCGGCTCGTTGAATCCGGCGGCGCCAATCTGCTGTATCAGGCGGAGATGTTCGTCGAAGGCGGGCGCGGCTTTGCCAACCAGGCGCGCATGTCGGCCGCCGGCATCCCGCAGGTGACCGTGGTGCACGGCTCCTCGACCGCCGGCGGCGCCTATCTGCCGGGCCTCTCCGATTACGTGATCCTGGTGCGCAACCGCGCCAAGGTCTTTCTTGCCGGCCCGCCGCTCCTGCGTGCTGCGACCGGCGAGATCGCGACCGACGAAGAACTCGGCGGCGCCGAGATGCACGCCACCATTTCCGGCCTCGGCGAATATCTCGCCGAGGACGATGCCGACGGCATTCGTATCGCACGCGAGATCATGGCCAAGCTGCCGTGGAACGCGCAGCTTCCGGCACGGCCGCCGCGCGCGTTCAAGGAGCCGCGCTATGCCGCGGAAGAACTCGCCGGCGTCGCGCCGATCGACTATCGCAAGCCCTACGACGTGCGCGAGATCATCGCCCGCATCGTCGACGATTCCGATTTTCTGGATTTCAAGCCGCCCTACGGCCCGCACACGGTCTGCGGTCACGCCGAGATCGAGGGCCACGCCATCGGCATCATCGGCAACAACGGGCC
The DNA here is from genome assembly GCA_035622055.1 of Xanthobacteraceae bacterium. GTDB lineage: Bacteria > Pseudomonadota > Alphaproteobacteria > Rhizobiales > Xanthobacteraceae > BOG-931. Next base: position 7,964 of record DASPWC010000155.1, read on the forward strand.
GATCGACGCCGACGGCGCCAGCAAGGCGGCGCAGTTCATCCAGCTCTGCTGCCAGGCCAACATGCCGATCGTCTATCTGCAGAACACCACCGGCTACATGGTCGGCCGCGAGGCCGAGCAGGCCGGCATCATCAAGCACGGCTCGAAGATGATTCAGGCGGTCGCCAATGCCAGCGTGCCGCAGCTGACCATCCATGTCGGCGCCTCGTTCGGCGCCGGCAATTACGGCATGTGCGGGCGGGCTTACGATCCGCGCTTCATCTTCGCCTGGCCGAGCAATCGCATCGCCGTGATGGGCGGCGAGCAGGCGGCGAAGGTGATGGCGATCGTCACCGAGGAGAAGCTCAAGCGCGAAGGCAAGCCGGTCGACAAGGCCAAGCTCGAGGTCATGGAACAATCGATCATCAAGCGCATGGAGGGCGAATCGACCGCGCTCTATGCCACCGCGCGGCTCTGGGACGACGGGCTGATCGATCCGCGCGACACGCGGAAAGTGCTAGGCTTCTGCCTGTCGATCTGCCGCGAGGCCGAGCTT
>DASPWC010000156.1:0-16013 GCA_035622055.1 Xanthobacteraceae bacterium
TGTACGAGCATCTCGTCTACGACGATTTTGTATTCTACTCGCCGGCGCAGCTCGAGCCGCGCCTCTACGAGCGCACGCTGACGGTGAACGGCGTGTCGAAGGCCTATTGCATGACCGGCTGGCGGATCGGCTATGCCGGCGCCCCGGAGAGTCTGATCAAGGCCATGGCGATGATCCAGTCGCAATCGACCTCGAATCCGACGGCGGTGGCGCAATGGGCGGCGGTCGAAGCGCTCGACGGCCCGCAGGACTTCATCGCCAAACACAACAAGATCTTCAAGGAGCGGCGCGACCTCTGCGTCTCGATGCTCAACCAGGCGAGGGGCATCCAGTGCCCGAAGCCCGAAGGCGCGTTTTACGTCTACCCGTCCTGCGCCGGCACGATCGGCAAGACGTCGCCGGGCGGCAAAAAACTCGCCACCGACGAGGATTTCGTCACCGAACTGTTGGACGCGGAAGGCGTTGCGGTGGTGCAAGGCGAGCCGTTCGGCGTCGGCAAGTCGTTTCGCATTTCCTACGCGACCGCGACCAGCGCGCTCGAAGAGGCGTGCACGCGCATCCAGCGCTTCTGCGGCAATCTGCAGTAGCGCCGGCACGATCGGGACAAAGCCGGCCCCGACGCGATCCGGGGTGCAAACGGTTTTGCGAAAAGATCATGCTCAAAACAACAAGCTAAAGCGAAATACCGAATCAACCTGATCATTTCGCTTTAGAGCGGCGATCGATAAAGCCTTAAGCGATGATGTTCTAACCCGTCGGCGGCGCGAGCTCGTCGAGTCCCTTCTGCCGCGCCTCGGGGCCAAGCTGCGTCACCGACACCGCGGCGATGAAGAGGAGAATGGCGAGGCAAACGAAAACCGTCGTCAGGCCCCAGCCGTTCTGAATCCACAAAATCGTCGGCAGGATGAAAGCGGTGGCAAGCCGGCCGACGCCGGACGCCCAGCCGAAACCCGATGCGCGCGCGTTGGTCGGGAACACCTCCGAGGCGAAAATCTGCATCGAGTTGCCGGCCACCTGAACGAAGAAGATCATGACGAAGCCAGCAATCAGCAACTGCATCTCAGTCGCGGCATTGGCGAACATGATCGCCATCAATCCGGCGCCGATGAAAGCGAAAACCGACGTTATTTTGCGGCCGTATTTGTCGAGCGCATACATCATAAAGAGGCTCGCGGTGGGAACCGCGAAGTTAATCGCCAAGGTGTATTGCAGCGACTTGGTGATCGAGAAGCCTTTGGAGTTCATGATGTTCGGCAGCCAGGCGCCGAGACCGATGGCGACGCCGAAAAACGCGGTGAAGCAGATCATGCCGGCGATGACGCGTCTGGGGAACATCCTGAAGACGATCGCAAACGGATCGCTCTTGGTGTTGCTCGCGGCGTCGCTCGTCAGCGGCTCTTTGGGACCGGGAATGCCGAGGCGGCCGAGTACTTCGAGCGCCTGCTGGCCCTTGCCGTGCGTCGCCAGATAGCGCGGTGATTCCGGCAGCGTGAAGCGGAATATCCAGACGATCAGCGCGCCGATGCCGATGATGATCCAGACGCCGCGCCAGGTGGTTTCGGACGCATTGGCCACGCTGGGGAGCGAAGCGACGAACGAGCCGAAGCCGAGCGCCAGCGCCGTGCCGATCGGCCACACGCAAGCCCCGCCGATGAAATGCACGATCGCGAGAACGCGGCCGCGGATGCGCTTGGGTGAATATTCGCCGGCATAGGCGAAGGCGAGCGGCTGCTCGGCGCCGAGACCCAGGCCGGCGATGAAGCGGCAGATGACGAGGATCGTGACGTTGGGCGCGAGCGCGCCGAGGATGGTGAAGACGCCGAACAACAGCAGATTGAACTGGTAGATGAATCTGCGGCCGAAACGGTCGCTGAATTCGCCTTGTCCGGCGGTGCCGACGAACATGCCGAAAATCGCGGCGCTGCCAATGATCGCGGCCTGTTGCGGCGTGGTGAAGCCGGATTTGATGATAAAGGGAATGAGCGAGCCGAGAATGGTGAAATCGATGACGTCGAAGAAATAGCCGGCTGCGATCAGCGCGATCACCCGGCGATGAAGCGGCGAAATCTTCGCATCGTCGAGCGCCGTGCCGACAAATGCTTCGATGCTCTGGGCCATTTCCATCCTCCCCCTCCGCCTGCCTTTTTGGCTCTCTCGGCCGCTTTAGCGGCTCGCGCGTGTTCAACTGTGGAAGGGCGTGGCTTTGCTGTCAATGCGACGAAGACGTGACGTATGAGGGCACGCATAATAGATGCGGCATAGCGATCAGCCGCCCTCGAACTGCAAGATGTAAAGGCCGGCATTCGAATCGGTGACATACATCACGCCCTGCGCGTCGACGAAGCAGTCGCAGGATTGAATGACCTTGGGCCGGTTCGGGCGCGGATCGTACATGCGCTCAGGATCGGGCGGCACAAAGAAGCCGATTTCGCGTGGCGCGAAAGGATTGGCAATGTCGTAGGCACGCACGCCGGCATTGTGCAGCGTCGCGAAAATGACTCGAGAACTTTGAAATGCGCCCGGGCGGTTCTCCCACAGGTTATGCGGGCCGAAATTGCCGCCCTTTTTGCAATAATCTGCTTCGTCCGGAATCGGCATCGTCGCAATGCTGACGGGATTGGACGGCTCGCGGACATCGAAGATCCAGATATAGCGCAGACCGAGTTTGCAGTCGGCGAAATTGGCTTCGTCCGCGACCACGAGCAAATTGCGGTCGGGCAGCGGCAAGGGCGAATGCGTGCCGCCCCCGAACGGCGGGTCCCAATTGCGATGCGCGACCATCACCGGTTTCTTCGGGTCGCTGACGTTGACGACGGCAAGCCCGCCGTCGCGCCAGGCGCTATAGGCGAGATCGCCCGCGACGAGCGCGTGATGCAGCGCAAAGCGTTTGCCTTTCGGCCGGCTCGGCGTTTCGCCGCCGCCCGTCCACATGCCCGGCAGCCAGAATCTGCCGACCACTTCCGGCTTCGCCGGATCCGCCATGTCGACGATGGCCAGCACATGATCGGAAAATTCCGGCAGATGCACCGAGACGTAGGCGTAACGACCGCCGACATACCAGATGCGGTGCGGGCCGAGACCGCCGAGCGGCAGGAATGCGATTTCGCGCGGCGCGTCGCCGCGGGCGAGGTCGTAGATGCGAAGTCCGCTGGTGAATTTCTGGCCCGCCAATTCGGTGGCCGATGTGCCGGCGAAATAGGCCTCCTGGCTCACCTGCATGGTCCATACGCTCGGGCCGTTGACCGCGAGCAAGAGGTCGCTGTGGGTCTGCAAATGATGCGCGCGCGTGTTGGGCGGGCAGGGCAGGAAATTTACCGGCTTAGGGTGCTTGGCGTCGCGCACATCGATGATGGTGATGCCGTTGGAAAAACCATGACCGATATAAGCGTAGCCGCGGTTGACCATGAGCTGCACGCCATCGCCGCGGCCGCCTTGGTCGGTGTGGCTGAGAAATTTGATGTTGCGGCTGGCGATGGCGGTCATTGCGATTCTCCCCACTTTCCTGCACGCGATCTTCCCTGCGACACTATCGCTGCGTCGCTCAACAGCGGAGCCGGCAGTAAATTCCATTCGAATGTGCTAGGCAAAAGGTATAGTTCAAGCGCTATTGTCACGCTCGCCGAGCCAATTTTAAATCACCGGCAAAAGGAGCCGAGACCGATCCAAGGGAGCCGCTTGGAGGCAAGCCCGTCCAGCCAAGACAGGTAAGCTTGGGCTCAATCCAACACCTAGGGAGTATGTTCATGTCCAAGAAACGCATATCGCGGCGCGACCTCATCAAAGCCGGCCTCGGCGCCGGCGCGGCCGGCTTGTTATTGCCTCAAACCAGCCTGCCGGTTTTGGCGCAGACGAGCCAGACACTCGGGACCTATCCGGCCGGAACGAGCGGCGGCAGCATTTTCGTCGGCGGCGTATTCCCGCTGACTGGACCATATTCGGCGTCGGGCAAGGACGAGCAGCTCGGCTTTCAGATGGCAATCGATCATCTCAACAATGGCAGCGCCATTACCGCGCAGATTCCAGCGCTGAAAAACGGGGGCGGCCTTCTCGGCAAGAAGATCGAGTCGCAATCGGCGGATTCAGAAACCAAGCCGGACACCGCGGTTCAAGCCGCAACGCGCTTCATCCGCGATAACAAGGCGATCATGTTGACGGGCGGGGTGGCCAGCTCAGAATCGATCGCGATGATGAAGCTCGGGCAGCGCGAGCACGTCATCTTTATGGTCGGCAATAGCGGCTCCAACGATACGACCGGCAAAGATTGCCAGCGTTACGGTTTCCGCGCCCAGCCTTCGGCCTACATGGCCGCGAAGGCCCTGGCGCCGGTTCTGGCCAAGGAGCTTGGCACGTCCCGTAAGGCCGCCTACCTGGTGCCGGACTACACTTACGGCACCAGCGTCTTTAACTCGATGAAGCAGTGCACCGAGCAGACCGGATGGACCACGGTCACCGAGCAGCTGGCGCCGCTCGGCACCACGGATTTCAGCTCGTATCTTCTCAACATCGCCAACAGCGGCGCCGATGTCTTCGTCAACGTGGCGTTCGGCGCCGACGCCACCGCTTCGACCAAGCAAGCGGAGCAGTTCGGCGTCCTGTCGAAGATGAGATATGTCGTGCCCAACATTTCGCAGTTCCAGGCCAAGGAGCTCGGCGCGGCGATCATGGGCGGCACCTACGGCACGCAAGCCTGGTGGTGGACCGAACAGGACACCTATCCGTTGGCAAAGCTCTTCGTCGAGGAATTCGAAAAAAAGAACCACTACAAACCGGACTGGGGCGCGAGCGAAGTCTATATCCAGATCATGGTCTGGGCCGACGCGGTCGCGCGCGCCGGAACGTTCTATCCGATCGAGGTCATCAAGGCGCTGGAGAGCGGTCAAAAAGTGCCGTCGATCTATGGCGACGTCTACTATCGCGCCGAGGACCATCAGATGGTGCGGCCGGTGCCGGTGATGGTGGGAAAGAAACCCAACGAGATGCAATCGGCCGACGACTTCTTCCGTATCGTCGAGCTGGTGCCGGGCGAACGCGTGCTGCCGCCGATCCCCGAGACCGGCTGCAAAATGCCGGACATCAACGCTTGATCGGCGGAGCCCCTACGATCACGATCACCGACGGCCCCGCTCGCACGGGGCCGTTTGTCGTTGTCCGCTGCCATCGAGTGGTCAACGCATTTTCGCGGCGCGGCGCCGACGGTCTCTTAGGTTGATCCGATGCCGACGCTTCCACAATTTCTGTCGCAGGCTTTCAACGGCATCGCGCTCGGCAGCCTGCTGGCGCTGATCGCCAGCGGATTGAGCATCATTCTCGGCACCTTGGGGGTGCTGAATTTTGCCCATGGCGCCATGTTCATGCTCGGCGCCTATACCGGCTTCGTCGTGCTGAGCCATCGGGACTCGTTTGCCGGCGCGCTGGTGCTCGGCGCGCTGGTGCTCTTGCTGGTCGGATTTGCGCTGGAACGCGGGTTGATCCGCTTCTATTACCGGCGGCCCCCGGAAGATCAGATCCTCGTCACTTTCGGGCTGGGCATCATGATCGTCGAGGCCGTACGCTACGTATTCGGCCCCTTGAGCCAGCGCGTGCCGCTGCCGAGCTGGGGTCAAGGCATCGTCAATCTCGGTTTCTTTATTTATCCGCTCTATCGCGTGCAGGTGATCGGCATCGTCGCGCTTCTGCTGTTCACTTTCTACGTTCTGCTCTATCGCACACGGATCGGCTTGGTGGTGCGCGCCGGCATTGAAGACCCCCTCATGGTCGAGCTCTTGGGCACCCATGTGCGGCGCATGTTCCTGGTGGTGTTTTGCCTCGGCGCCATGGCGGCGGGAATTGCCGGGGTCATCTACGCGCCGCTTTCGGCCGTCGTTCCGAATATGGGCGAGCCGTTCCTGGTGCAGTGCTTCGTCGTCATCGTCATCGGCGGCCTCGGCTCATTTCCGGGCGCGGTGGTCGGCGGCCTTGTCGTCGGCGAGATCCTTTCGCTGACCACTTTATTCGATCCCGCCTATGCGCAAGCCGCGATCTATGCCGTGATGACGCTGGTGCTGATCGTGCGGCCGCGCGGTCTATTCGGCACGATGGGGCGAGCCTGATGGCGAAGGCGGCGCGGCGCGGCCGGTATCGGTGGCTGCCCGAGCTTGCGATGGCGGGCGCCCTTGTCATGCTGCCTTTCGTATTCGATCGATGGCTGGGCTCGGTCGATCTGTTCACGCGCATTCTCATTTGGGGAATCTTCGGTCTCGGCTTCGACCTGCTCTTCGGGCGCACCGGACTCCTATCGTTCGGCCAAGGCGCGTTCTACGGCACCGGCGGTTTTGTCACCGCCTATCTGTTGACCGCCGGCATTCTCGGCAACGTTTGGCTCGCAATCGCGGCCGGTATTGCCGCCGCCGCAGCTTTCAGCCTCGTTGTCGGATTTTTGGCGTTGCGGCGGGTCGGCATCTATTTTGCGATGATCACACTCGCTTTCGGCGAATTGGCGTATTTTCTGGAAAATTCTCCACTGGCGAAGTGGACCGGCGGCGAAAACGGCCTGCCGGGTGTGCCGGCGCCGAGCATTGCGCTTGATGGCTTCACCTACAGCTTCGCGGGATCGTGGCCGAGCTATCAGCTGGTCGCGGGATTTTATTTTGTCGGCTTCGTATTTGCACGTTTTGTCTTGCTCTCCCCGGTCGGCTCTGTGCTGACGGCGATACGCCAGAATCCCGAACGCAGCGCGGCGCTGGGGCATGACGTTCGCGCCTACAAGCTCGCGGTGTTCGTGCTGGCGGCTTTGTTCGCGGGCTGCGGCGGCGTGCTGCTCGGTATTTTCCAGAGCTATATGCCGCCAGATGCTTTCGCGCTGGAAACTTCGGGCCAGCTTGTCATTCAGACGGTGATCGGCGGCGCGGGAACGCTGATCGGCCCGACGGTCGGGGCCGCCATCTGGCTTACGCTGCGCGACGTCCTGCAGACCATACCGGGCGTCGGCGATCTTTGGAAATTCATTCTCGGATTTGTTTTTGTCGTTCTGGTCACTTTCATGCCGAACGGCGTCGTCGGCACCGCGCTGCGGCTGTGGTCGCGCTGGGCCGCTAAGCAAATCGCCGCGCCGCAACCGGCCATTCACCACGAGGGGGCCGCCGCGCGCGAGGCTTTGCTGGCGCCGCTATCGTCCGTTCGCATACTCCGGTCCGCCTCCGGCGCGTCGCGGTTCGCGCTCGAGGTCCGAAATCTCGGCAAGGCCTATGGCGGAATTCACGCCGTCGACGGCGTATCCTTGGCGCTCCCCGAAGGTCGGCTCCACGCCATTATCGGTCCGAACGGCGCCGGCAAGAGCACGTTTCTTCGCATGATCGCGCGCGAGGAAAATCCCGACGCCGGCCAAATCCTGTTGCACGGGATCGACATGGCGTCCGCCGACGTCACCGCCGCTTATCAGGCCGGCATGGCCAAAAGCTACCAGATAAATCAGCTGTTTCCGCAGCTCACGGTGCGCCAGAATTTGCGGATCGGCGCGTTGGGTCGCCACCGCAGCCGGCTGCGGCTGGACGTGTTTCGCGCTGCGGACGGCTTCGCCGACGTCGAACGCCTCGTCGATGCGCTCTTGGAGGAGCTCGCTCTGCAATCGTGCGCGGATCTCGCCGTCAATACGCTCGCCTATGGCGAGAAGCGCCGGCTCGAACTCGGCTTGACGCTGGCGTCGCGGCCATCGGTCCTGTTGCTGGACGAGCCGCTCGCGGGCCTAAGTCCGGCTGAGCGCGAAGACGCCAAGCTTCTCATTCGCAATCTCAACAAAGGCCGCACTATCGTTCTCGTGGAGCACGACATGGATGCGGTTTTCGCGCTGGCCGAGCGCATCACGGTCTTGCACGAGGGCCGTAAGTTGGCGGAGGGCACGCCCAAGGAAATTTCCAGCGATCCGCTGGTGCGAGAGGCCTATCTCGGCGGGACGACGCCGCCATGACATCCACAACCTCGACATCGATAGCAGGCACATCGGCGACGCTGGCCGGCGCCATGATCGAAGCGGAGAGGATCAACGCTTATTACGTCGACTCCCACGTTCTGTTCGATGTTTCGCTCGCCGTGCGCGAGCGCGAAGTGGTGGCTCTGCTCGGCCGCAACGGCGCCGGCAAGAGCACTACGCTCAAGACGCTGGCCGGGGTCCTGCGTCCGCGCTCCGGCACAATCCGCTTTGAAGGCGCCCCTATCGAAACGCTGCCAAGCCACACCATCGCCCGGCTCGGGCTGCAATTGGTGCCGGAGGAGCGGCGCATTTTCGGCAGCTTGACAGTGGAGGAAAACCTTCACCTCGCGGCTCTATCCGCGGCGCAGCCGCTGCCGTTTGGCGAAATTTTCGCGATTTTTCCTCGGCTGCGCGAACGGCGCGGCAGCTATGGCCGCTCGCTGTCTGGCGGCGAACAGCAAATGCTGGCGATCGCGCGCGCCTTGATCCGGCGCCCGCGCCTTATTCTGCTGGACGAACCGTTTGAGGGATTGGCGGTCAATATCGTCCACAACTTGCTTGAAGTCTGCCGGAGCCTCGCGGAGCAAGGCCAGACGATCGTCATTGTCGAGCAAAACGTGCGTGCGGCGCTGAGCCTCGCCAACCGCGTCTATGTGCTCAACAACGGCCATATCGTCTTCGCAGGCGGCTCCGAGGATTTACGGGCGTCGCCCGATATCATGAACCGCTATCTCGGCGTATGACGCGGCTAGGTATGACGCGGCTTGCGATTTGCGCTAAACGATCGCCCGACAACTAGGAAGCAAACGATGACCGGTGCAGACCATGGCATGATCGCGGTCGACAAGATGGGTACGAAAGTCCTGTTCCTCGATCTCGATACTTATGAAACGCAAGTCGTGATCGACGGCTTCCCGCGCACGGTGCACGAATTGCTGGTGGTGCCGGAAACCGGCTTCGCCTATGTGCCAATCTTCGGCGACGGCATCCATGGCCGCAATCCGAATCCGCAGCATCATCTCTGCGTCTTCGATCTGCACAAGCGCGCCCATGTCGGCACGATCGATCTGCGCCCCTATATCGCGCCGCATACGCTCAAGCTCGGGCCCGATGGGTTTATCTACATCACGTGCGAGAATTCCGCGGCGGTGGCGGTGATCGACTGCAAGACCAACAAAGTCGTCGGCGCGATCGATTCCGGCTCGAGCAACGGTCATCGGCTCATCATCGCGGCGGACGGCCGGCGCCTCTATACCGAGAACGAGGAGGACGCCACGGTCTCCGTGATCGATCTGCCGAACCGGAAGCTGCTCGGCAAGATCGCAACGCCGCGACCGCTCGCTGGCATTGCGATTTCTCCCGACGGCCGCACCGTCGTGGCCGTCGACGATGCGCAGCCGACATTGTTCCTGATCGATACGGGAGCCGGGCGCGTGCGCGAGGAAATCGTGCTCAAGGATGTGCCGAAGCCGGCGCAGATCGCGCGCTATGCGCCCGACAACAGCCTCATCGGTGTCACCAGCCTCAACAGCAATACTGTCAGCCTGATCGATCCGTCGTTTCGCGAGCAGACCGCGATCAAAGTCGGCTCGCAGCCCATGGACATGGCGTTCCGCGGCAACGAGCTGTTCGTCGCTTGTCAGGGCGACGGATCGGTTCACATCGTCGATATTCCCAACAAGCGCGCCAAGGGAAGTTTCTCCGCGGGCAAGGGCTGCGAGTCGCTCGGCTTCTTCTAGCCTGCTTTGCGCCTTGCCGGCCGCAAGCAAAGCGAGACGCCGGAAATTCTTGCCCGGAGCGAATCGTTTCAAACTGAATCGCGATTGCGGCCTGGATTTTTGATGGAGCATGCTTTTCTGGAAAGCGGATCAAGGCCGGGGCAGGCTCCTCCCGGATCATGCCTTATCGGTTTGATGGGGCATGATGTTTTCGAAAGCCGGTTTCCCCTTTTCCGGATCATGGCCTACAATGGTGCAAATGGCCCATGGGCGGGCCGAGTGAGGGAGTAAGCAGATATGGTTTCTAGAGTTATTGCAGCGGCGCTCCTCGGGGCAGCGGCGCTGGCGGCGATCGAAACCGTGCCGGCTAATGCGCAGCCAAGACGCGTGCAGGTCGGGACCTTATCGTGCTCGATTTCGGCCGGTATCGGCCTGGTCGTCGCCTCGCAGCGCAATGTGGCTTGCAACTTTCAGCCCGATAACGGTCCGCCGGAAGCTTATACCGGGACCATAACCAGGATCGGCCTCGATGTCGGCTTCACGACCGGCGGCGCAATGGTATGGGGCGTCTTCACCGACACGAATCGTTATGCCGGAATGCTGACGGGGACTTATGCCGGGGCGACCGCCGAGGCGACGGTAGCGGCCGGGCTCGGCGCCAACGTGCTTGTTGGGGGATCGAACCACTCGGTCGCGCTCCAGCCGTTGTCCGTGCAAGGCCAGCTCGGCCTCAATGTCGCCGCCGGCATCGGCGCGCTCGACCTGCATCTCGCCCAATAATCCCGTGCATTCGCCCCGAGGCGGTCTGTCGGCCGCCTTGCACATGCCTTAGCCGGGTTCGCGCGCCGGCTTGCAATGTGCGCCACGCCGGTGCCGGCGTTCCGGCTACGCGAAACCCGCCACGCTGTCTCGCCTCTTGACCCGTACCCGTCCACGCTGAAACGATAGCAATCCATGGCCCGCGGCGGAATCGACGGGCCGGCTGTCCGGGAGACGATTGCGGGAGGTAACGATGGCGGCAAATAGCGGCAATGGCGCGCGGACGGTCGGTCCGCGCTGCGTCGCGCTGGTCGGTCCATTCCAGAGCGGTAAGACGACGCTCCTCGAAGCGATCCTCGCCCGCACCGGTGCGATCCAGCGCCAGGGTACGATGGAAGGCGGCAATACCGTCGGCGACGCCAGCAAAGAGGCCCGCCATCACCGGATGAGCGTTGAGTTGACCGCCGCCACCACGAATTTCATGGGCGACAATTACGTATTCATCGATTGCCCGGGTTCCGTCGAGTTCGTTCACGACATGCGCGCAGTGTTGCCGGCTATCGATACCGCGGTTGTCGTGTGCGAACTGGACGAAAAGAAAATTCCGCAGCTCCAGCTTATTCTGCGCGAGCTCGAGGACCGGAAAGTTCCGAGGATCCTGTTTGTCAACAAAATCGACAAAGCCGACGCCGCCGTGCACGACGTGCTCAAGCTGTTGCAGCCGGCATCGCGCACGAAGCTGATCCTGCGGCAAATCCCGACATTCTCCGGCGACATCATCACCGGCTTCGTCGACTTGGCGCTGGAACGGGCCTTCGTCTACAAGGAATATGCCCCCTCGCAAGTCGTGCCGCTGCAAGGCGACACCGCCGATCAGGAAAAGACGGCGCGTTTTTCCATGCTGGAGACGCTTGCCGACCACGACGACGAGCTGATGGAGCAACTGCTCGAGGATATTCAGCCGCCGCGCGACAAGGTGTTCGACGATCTGACGCGTGAACTGCGCGAGGGCCTGGTCTGTCCGGTCCTTATAGGAACCGCCGCGCGCGCCAACGGCGTGCTGCGGTTGCTCAAGGCGCTGCGCCATGAATCGCCTGGCGTGGCGGAGACGGCAAAGCGCCTCGGCGTCAAAGCCGGCAACGAGGCCGTGGCCTACGTGTTGAAAACGCTCAACACCACGCATGGCGGCAAAATGTCGATCGTGCGCATGCTGGCGGGCCAGGGCGGCGACGGCACGACATTCCTGACGGGAGACGACGAGGCTGGGCGCGTCGCCGGTGTCTTCAAGCTTGTCGGACAATCAAGCGAAAAGCGCGGACCGGCGGCGGTCGGCGAAACGGTTGCTTTCGCCAAGCTCGAAAAAGCCAAAACCGGCGACACGCTCTCGACCGGCAAGCAGGCTCATCCTTCGCTCGGCAAGGTCGCGCCTTATCCGCCGGTGCTGGCCATCGCCATTTCTGCGAAGGAACGCAAAGACGACGTGAAACTCGGGCAGGCGCTCAACAAGCTCGCCGAAGAAGACCCCTCGATCATCATTGTGCACAATCCGGAAACGCACGAAGTCGTTCTCTGGGGCCAAGGCGAAATGCATCTTCGCGTCGCGACCGAGAGACTGAGCGAACGCTTCGGCGTCGCCATCGAGCGGCGCACGCCAAGCGTCGGCTATCGCGAGACCATCCGCAAAGCCGTCGTCCAGCGCGGCCGGCACAAGAAGCAATCCGGCGGTCACGGCCAATACGGCGATGTCGTGCTCGACATCAAGCCATTGCCCCGCGGCGCAGGCTTCTCGTTCGAAGACAAAATCACCGGCGGCGTAGTGCCGCGCAACTACATTCCCTCGGTCGAGGAAGGCATCATCGACGCGCTTAAGCACGGGCCGCTCGGCTTTCCGGTGGTCGATCTCACCGTCGCCTTGATCGACGGCTCCTATCATACCGTCGATTCCTCGGACATGGCGTTTCGCACGGCGGGGCGCATCGGAATTGCAGAAGGTCTGCCGCACTGCCAGCCCGTGCTGCTTGAGCCGATCCATCTCGTTGAGATTGCCTGTCCGAGCGAAGCGACGGCGAAGATCAATGCGCTGCTGTCAGGCCGCCGCGGGCAGATTTTGGGCTTCGATACGCGGGAGGGCTGGGACGGCTGGGACGTGGTCCGCGCTAAAATGCCTGAAGCCGAGATCGGCGATCTCATCGTCGAGATTCGCTCGGCGACCGCCGGCGCCGGCACCTTCACCTTCAAATTCGATCATATGGCGGAACTTACCGGCCGCACCGCCGATCAGATCGTCGCCGCGCGCCGCGCCGCGGAGTGATTTTTCTTCCGCCATTTGCGGATCGACGCTAATCACCCGTCATCGGGCGGCGCGGCATCCATGCGGGCTCAATGGCTTTCGCCGGGGGAAATGACCAAACGAGAGGATTCGTGCAAATGCCGGCTTATTGGGTCGCGCGTTCCAAGATCAACGATCCGGTCGAGTACAAGAAATATACCGACCTCGTTCCCGGCATCATTGCCAAATATGGCGGGAAAGTCCTAGCGCGCGGCGGCCGTTTCCAGATCATGGAAGGGCCGCACAAGTTTCAGCGCTTTGTCGTGATCGAATTTCCAACTCTCGAACAGGGCGTTGCCTGCTTCACGTCGAAAGAATACGACGAGGCGGCCGCATTTCGCCGCGGCGGAGCCGGCGAAGTGGAGACCGTCATCGTAGACGGCGGCGACGCGACGAGATAATTCGGCGGGCTTTTTGGTGATCGCTTCGCGCTATCGACTGGAACGGCTATGTTGGGAAAATAGGGTAGTCGTACAATCGACGGTTTTTCTCGAACGCTTTGGTGTTTTTACTCTAGGCTTCTCATGGCATGATCTTTTCGGAAAACCGGTTCCCACCCCGGATCGCGTCCGGGGCAGGCTTTTTCCGGATCATGCCCTACGGTGTTTAAGAGTCATGATCTTTTCGGAAAACCGATTCCCACTTTTCCGGATCATGCCCTAAGCGACGGCACGCTTTTCGCCGTTTGCCGCCGGTACCGCTGCGCCGTCGGCGGCATATTCGTTGAGCTTATTGCGCAGCGTGCGAATGGAAATGCCAAGCAGGTTCGCGGCGCGCGTGCGGTTGCCAAGGCAATATTTGAGCGTTTCGAGGATCAGATCCCGTTCGACCTCCGCAACGGTGCGGCCGACCAATCCCATCACATCGCCCATTGGTGGCATCCCTCTCGCAATTGGCGGCCGCGGGCATCGATTGGCATGGCGGCGACGCAGCAGCGTCGCGCGATCGATGATTTGCTCGCCGCATGGTTAGCGGCCGGTTAACGAAAGTGATCTCCGCGCGGAGCGCCGGCCATACGCGAGCGCCGACGGCGAAACCGGCGCAAACAAATCGGTAAGATCGATTAAACGCCCCGTTACTGGCGATATTGCTGGATGCGGGTCGTACGCAGCCCGGCAAGTCCATGCTGGTCGATGGAATACTGCCAGGAAAGGAACTCTTCGACCGTCAGCGTGTAGCGGCTGCATGCCTCTTCAAGCGACAGCAGTCCGCCGCGGACCGCGGCAACGACTTCCGCCTTGCGGCGGATGACCCAACGTTTCGTCCCGGGGGCCGGCAAATCGGCGACTGTCAGGGGCGAACCGTCCGGCCCGATGACATATTTGACCCTCGGGCGATGGGGCTCGGTCATAATCACTCTCACGTACTCGACAACTCTACGGCGGGTCACTTTACGGACCGCCACTTAAAATTTGCCTAAGCGGAACGCTGATTTAGCGGCTATTTGGCGTGACCCGCGTTCGTCGAGTAAGTTAGATGATATCGTCGTTCGCCACGGGCGGGTTCTCGCAAATCCGGGCGAAGTCCTTGCAGAGTCCTTGGCGGGCGATTCGCAGGTTCTCGGCAAGTCCTCGACAGGTTTTCAGCAAGCAGTGATTGCGAAGGCCCTGCCGCCGCGTTCGGGCCTGCCCAGCTCCGGGTGAGGTCCGAGTGAGATCCGAGTGAGATCCGAGTGAAATCCGGCCGAGGCCGGGACGAGCTTCGACCATGGCGAATGAGAGCTGCGCTGCCTATACTACGTGAAACGGCGGCCGTTCGGCGCCGCAGGATCCTTTCAACCGCATGGTTTTGAACACGCTCGATATCAAGGGACGGCCGTCCGACACGCGCGTCGTCGTGGCGATGTCGGGCGGCGTCGATTCGTCGGTGACCGCCGCGCTTCTGGCCGAGGCCGGCTATGACGTGGTCGGCATCACGCTGCAGCTTTACGATCATGGCGCGGCGATGCATCGCAAAGGGGCATGCTGCGCCGGCCGCGACATACACGACGCCCGTGCCGTGGCCGCGCGGATTGGCATTCCGCATTATGTGCTGGACTACGAGGGCCGCTTCAAGGAAGCTGTCATCGATCGTTTTGCCGCCAGCTACGTTGCCGGCGAAACGCCGGTGCCGTGCGTCGAGTGCAATCAGGCCATAAAGTTTCGCGATCTCCTCGAGACAGCGCGCGACCTGGGCGCGTCGGTGCTTGCGACCGGGCACTATGTCGCCTCGCGCGCATTACCGGACGGCGGGCGCGCGCTCTATCGTGCGCGCGAGACCGAGCGCGACCAGAGCTATTTCCTGTTCGCCACCACCCGGGCGCAGCTCGATTTGTTGCGCTTTCCGCTCGGCGAACGAACCAAAGCCGAGACACGGGAGCTGGCGCGCCGCTTCGGACTTTCCGTCGCCGACAAGCAGGACAGCCAGGACATCTGCTTCGTGCCGACGGGACATTACGCGCAGACGATCGAACGGCTGCGTCCGGGCGCCTCCGCCCCGGGCGAAATCGTCGATCTCGAGGGGAACGTGCTCGGCCGCCATAACGGCATCATTCATTTCACCGTCGGCCAGCGCCGCGGGCTCGGCATTGCCGCCGGTTCGCCGCTCTACGTCGTGCGCCTCGACGCCGTCTCGCGCCGCGTGGTTGTCGGTCCGCGCGAGGCTTTGCAGACGAGCCGTATCCGCTTGCGCGAGGTCAATTGGCTTGGCGACGGTACGATCGACGAGAGGATCGAAAGTCATTGCGAAGTCTACGTCAAAGTTCGCTCCACCCGTTCGCCGCAGCCCGCTTGGCTCCGGCGCGAGGCCGGCGGTTGTCTGGAAGTCGAGCTCATCGACGGCGAAGAGGGTGTATCACCGGGCCAGGCTTGCGTGTTCTACGACGCGGCCGAAGGTCAGGCGCGCGTCCTGGGCGGCGGCTTCATCGCCGGGACCGTACAGGCCGCGCGCGCGGCGGGCGTGACGGCCGCAGCCATGGCCGTCGCGCGATGACGTCGGGCGACGCATGATCGTTTCGGATATCCGGCCCGCGCACTGACGCCGCGCGATGGTCGACGAACTGGAAAAAACCGTCATCACCAAAGCCTATGCGCGCTGGGCGCCGGTGTACGACCTCGTTTTCGGTGCGGTATTCGAGCGCGGACGCAAGGCCTCGGTCGCGGCGGCGGAGCGCACCGGCGGCCGTATTCTCGAGGTCGGCGTCGGCACCGGTCTGTCGCTGCCGGATTATTCATCGTCGAACCGGCTTGTCGGCATCGATCTTTCCGCGCCGATGCTGCGCAGG